>CAYWTL010000018.1:0-23497 GCA_964460245.1 uncultured Syntrophaceae bacterium
CGGCCTGCGTGGTCGTCGATATCGAGGATCCGATCTCCGTTGCGCGGCTGGCGGAGCTGGCCGCCGATCACATCGAAGCAACGGCCGCAGCCGGGAGCGATCCCGGCCTCTGCCTGGCATGCGAGGGCGATCCGGCCCTTCCCGGGCTGATGGTTTTCGGGCGGTTCTGCACCGAAAGGATCATGACGCAACAGGATGCGCGCCATGCCGCAGGAACCGCCCATCTTTCGGGGCACGGCGGGACCAACGATGGGATCATCGGCGCAGCGGCGGCGGTGGGCCTCACGGCGTCGGGCTGGAGCGGCCGCTTCATCGAGTTTTCAGGTTTGCGGCAGGTTCCCGACCCGGTTTCCGTCGAATCGCTGCGGGGAAAGGGCATCCGCGTTGTTTCCCTGGACCGTGACGCTGCCTGTCCGGGGCCGCCGGACATGGTGAGTACGAAGGGCTGGCTCAGGCCCAGACTCTGGGGATATGAGGCCGTGCTGCCGGTTTTGCCGGCGGGGCCGGGACTGTGGCAGAGCCTGGGGGAAAAAAGAAAGAAAAGCTGATTCAAGGAGGTGTGATCATGGCAGGGAAGATTTTTTACCGGGAGCGCCGGAAAGTATCCGAGAAGGAGAAGAAGCCCCGTTTCAAGCTCGTTGCCGTAGCCGGGGTGGATGTGAAATTCTACAGCGAGCACCTGCGAAAAAGGGAGCTTGAGGAAATCGCCGCCGCAATGGGCGCGGAGCTTGTGCTGCTGAAAGCCTCCGCGGAGAAGGACGAAGAAATCGAAGTGAAGTAGGACGGAGCGCGAAAGGCGGATGAGATGGCGCTGCTGAGAGAGCGGGACGGACGCAGACTGCATGTAAAAAGCAAACTGATGGGGGAGAGTCTGGTGGGCAGGTCATTCATGGACGGGCTCAAGATCGCCCCGCAGCAGCGGCTTTTTCCCGACGTGAACGTCGTCAAAATCGGCGGGCAGTCCATCTGCGACCGCGGGATCAAGGCGCTGCCCGCCCTCATCCGTGAAATCGCCGCCTGCAAAAAGAAATACAAGATGCTCCTGACGACGGGAGGCGGGACGAGGAGCCGCCACATCTATTCCATCGGCCTTGAGCTGGGCATGCCGACCGGGATCATCGCGAAGTTCGGCAGCTCCATTTCGGAGCAGAACGCCCTGCTCGTTTCGACCCTCCTTTCCCCCTGGGGGGGCATCAAGATCGGACACGACGAGGTGATCAAGCTGTCCACCTACTTTGCCCAGGATTGCATCCCGGTAATGCACGGAATGCCCCCTTATGACTATTTCGCCCTGCCCACCTCCAAATGGCGCATCCCCGTTCACCGCACCGACGTGGGCACGCTGGTGCTGGCCGACCTGATCGGCGCCCGGAGCTGCATCCTGATCAAGGATGAAAAAGGCCTCTTCACGGACGATCCGAAAAAAAACCGGAAAGCCGCGTTCATTCCTGAAATCAGCGTGCAGGACCTCCTGGACCGGGACCTGGACGATCTGATCATCGAACGCCCCTGCCTGGAGATTCTGCAACACAGCGAGGTGATCGACCGGATCCAGATCGTCAACGGCATGGAAAAGGGGAACCTCGCCCGCGCCCTGAAGGGCGATCCCGTCGGCACGATCATCCATAAGCAGTAGCGCCCTTTCAGCCCGTCCGGCGGACAGGCCAAGCCGAGGGCTTTGCCATTCCTCCCCTTCCGTTTTCCCCCGGCGGATGATTCCTGCCCTATGATTTTTTTACAAAAAAGGAATATTGTGATAAAATTGGAAAATTAAATTTGCTGGAGGTTTGTATGCGGAGTCGCCGGTACCGGATGTTGTTTGCAATCATGCTGTTCCTGTCGATAAACTTCCTTTCCTGCGCGTCCGCTCCGGAGGTGGCGCAGGAAGAGCAACTCACGCTGGGAAGCGACGAGCGCGCCGTGAAAGCCCGGATTTATGTGAACCCCAATGCCGGTAAGAGGCTGTATCAAAAAGTGGCGGTAATGCCTTTCCGGGCGCCGGTGGAACTGGCCGGAGCGAGCATGTCGGACCTTTTCGCCACGGAACTTCTTTACACCCACAAATACGAGCTGGTCGAACGCAGCCAGATGGAGCAGGTCCTTGGAGAACAGGCACTGGGGTTGAAGGGGGTGACGGAAAGCGCGGCGGCGATGCGGGTCGGCAAGCTCCTCAACGTTCAGGGGGTGATCGTGGGCACTGTTCCCGAATACGGGTCGAAGGCCTCCGGGAAATCGGAGCTGGCGGCCATCGGGCTGAACGTGCGGATGATCGACGTCAATGACGGATCCATTGTCTGGAGCGTTTCCGACACCGCAATTTCCGATCGCCCGATCAGCATTTCGGCCTTTGCGAACCGGATGGTCCGCAACCTGGTGGGCCAGTTGTTAAAGGAAATGATCCGCGTCGGGGATACACAGGGTATGAACGTCTCGCCTCCGGTCTTGGTGAACAGCCAGTCCAGGATCCGGGGGACGGTGATCGAGATTCAGCCGGACTCCCCTCAGGCCGTCAAGAGCTACAAAATTTTCAGGAGCCGGACCGCAAAGGGTCCCTACCAGGAAGTCGCAAACCTGGAAAATACGGAATCCAAGAGGATTCAATTTGAAGACAAAGACCTGCTGGATGCGGAAACCTACTACTACAGGGTTCAGACGGTCGCCAAATCGGGGCTCACCAGCTTTCATAGCGATCCCGTCAGGATTGCCACCGTCGGACCCCCCAGCCCCGTGACCGGCGTTGCGGCCGGAAGCGGCTCGATCCGCAAGATCGTGGTGCACTGGCAGCCGAATTACGACCCCAACGTCCAGGGATACGCCATCATGCGGAAGTCCGGCCGGGGCGGATGGGAAAAGATCAAGACCCTGAACGGGCAGGACCAGAGCTCATATACGGACGAGAATCTCGGGGATGAGGCGACCTACTCGTATCGCGTGGTCGCCGTCAATGTCGTGGGAACGGAGTCCGCCCCGTCGGCGGCCGTTACCGCGACCACGAAGGGGGCCCCTTCTGCGGTGCGGAAACTGGAAGCGGGAAGCCTGCAGGTCCGGGCGGTTCCCCTGACCTGGACGCCGGTCAACGAGCCGGAAGTCAAGGGGTATGCGGTCTTCCGGGCCGCCAGGAACACCGGGCCGTTCGAGAAAATCGCCTTCGTGGAGGGGCGGGAAACGGGCCGGTACGTGGATGGCGGGAAGAAGGATTTCTGGGGAGAAGGGACGCCCCTAACCGATGAGACCCGTTATTTTTACAAGGTGCAGGCGGTCAACGTCGTGGATGTGCACAGCACCGACTCGCCCATCGCCGGCGCGGTGACCAAACCGGTTCCGAAGCCGGTCACGGGCCTTCGGGCCTCGCAGGGAGAGGTCAAGCAGGCTTCACTTCAGTGGAGGTTCAACCCCGAGGCGGACATCGCCCGGTATGAAATCTTTCGCGGTAGCGATCCCGCTTCGGTAAACAAGAAGGTCCAGGATGCGCCCGGCAATGTTCAGCAGTTTCAGGACCAGGGGCTCGAAGACGGAAAGAAGCACTATTACCGCGTCCGCGCGGTGGACCGGGACGGATTGGAGGGGCAATTCTCGGAAACTGTCCTGTCCGCCACCAAGCCGGTTCCGCTGAAGCCCGCGGGAATCAGAGCCGGTGCGGATGGGAGCCAAATCAGGCTAAGCTGGAAGCCGAATTGGGAGAAGGATATCGTCAAATACGTGGTCGGGCAGAAGGGCTTTTTCACCTGGGACCGGATCGGCGAGTCGGCGGGAACCGATTACGTTTACCGCGGGGAGATGAAGAAGGGCAAAACGCTGACCTTCCGGGTCATCGCCGTCGACCAGACCGGCCTCGAGAGTGAACCGTCCGACGAAGTCAGTATTGTCGTCCCCTGAAGGAGGTAAGGCGTGCGAACCCATCGGATTGCTCCGTTTGTTTCGATCCTGATCTTCGTGGCTCTTTGCCATTTGTGCATTTCTTCGTTCGCCTGGGCCAAAAACCCGGTCCCCCGTTTTATGATCATGATCGAGGAAAAGAATCTCGGCACCTACACGGTGGACGAAGCGGAAAAGGTGATCACCGAATGCCTGATCGCCAACGGCATGGAGGTCGTGGACGCGGAGTTGATCAAGACCAACGTGGACCGGGACAAGGCCCTGCAGGTCATGAACGCGAGCCCGCGCTCCGCGGCGGCCATGGGACTGCAGTTCGGCGCCGACGTGGTCCTGGTCGGCAAGGCCATCTCCAAGGGTTCGGCCGACCAGATCAAAGACACGTCCTTTCGCTCCTACCAGGCCTCGGTGAGCCTGAAGGCGATCCGCACCGACACGGCGGAGATCCTTGCCATGGAGAACCGGGATGCCGCCAAGATCCATGTGGACGACATGGCGGGGGGGACCCTGGCCATTCGGGAGGCAGCAACGCCGCTCATCCGCGAACTTCTGCCCAAATTGATGGCCAAGTGGGGCCGGGCGGGATCCGGCGACGTCCGGAAAATCCAACTGGTCATCGGGGATGTCACCCAGATCTGGCAGCTTGCGGCCCTGAAGCAGATCCTTCGGGAAAGAATACCGGGCACGAAAGACGTCGTCCAGCGGGGCTTCGTTTCCGGGGTGGCCACCTTCGACATCCACTGCCAGGGCGATTCGCAAAGGCTGGCGGAAGAGCTGACGCTGGCCAACCCGGGTCCGTTCAGGCTCAAGGTCCTGGGGGTGACGCCCAGCAAGCTGGACATGAAACTGGTCGAAACCGGATCCTGAAGAACGAACCGACGGGAATGAAGTCATGAAAGACTTCAGGTAAACCTTCCTTTTTGGCAACGCAACGTGCCGAACCCGCAAACATGGGGATGAGACCGTTCATCCCGAGACATTGACCGCGTTTTATCCTCAAAAGAAAAGTCGGACTACAAAAAGAAATCCTTACAAACGGAAACCTGAGTTTAAGGAGGGAGCCATGTCCGCAAGATCGATTATTTGCATGATTTTGCTGTCCGGTTTCGTTTGTTTCGGGATGCCTGAAATCCTGGCTGTCCAAACCGGTGTCGGGATCGCACAGGCCCAGGATGACGACGCCGACGGAAAGCGCCTCGTTCAGGATCTCGAGGATGCGCTGAAATCGGGAGACCAGGCCAGAATCCGCCAGGCCGAACAGC
This sequence comes from uncultured Syntrophaceae bacterium, assembly GCA_964460245.1. Taxonomy (GTDB): domain Bacteria; phylum Desulfobacterota; class Syntrophia; order Syntrophales; family Fen-1087; genus JAXDBM01. The sequence goes on from CAYWTL010000018.1 coordinate 5,136, forward strand.
GGGTCAACGCCCATCCGTACGCGACCCGCATCTTGGCGCAGCGCCCGGCGATGCGGGACCGTTTTCTGTAGAAACAGATGAGGCTGGAATGCCATTCGTTATATTTATTCTGATTTTTATCTTTGTCTCGACTGATGTAAATTCTGGGGTTGAATACTCCCGGACCGCCCATCAAGAAGAGATAACTGCAAACTGGTCTGGGTGGATGGTAAGACAGAACATCCAGGAACGTGCCGTGAGAATTGCAGATGATGGATCAACAGTAACCGAACTACGCGAGATGTGGACATGTTTGCAACCCCTTGAAAAAGATACACATACCACAAAACTTGTATATTCTCCCATTCCCGATCTTGCGGTGTTTGAAACAGTTGAAATTACGATCAATGAAATGGATATCTACAAGAAGATGCAACAGAATGGCAATCGACAGCATGCTTATATCCAGGACGATGCAGATGGTAGAAAAATTATCATACTGACCAATTTGAAATCAGGTGACAGAGTTCAGGTCAGACTGCAATTGAGTCAGAAACCTCTGATACCGGATCATTTTTTTAGTACGATTGTTCTATCGAAACCATATCTATTGGAACGCTCCATATACCGTGTGACGCTGCCTGATCATCTTCCCCTTTTCTACAAGATGACTGGAAATGATCAAAAGCCCACTGTCATCAGGCACGCAAATTACCGGACTTACTATTGGGATGTGCGTAAAGATTTGTCTCCGGAGCAATTGTCTTTCCCCATTTCAAATATAGACGATGTCCCCCGGATCGTTGTTTCGTCGACTCAGGATTGGGAGGTGATAAGGGGTTGGTTTGCTGAAAAGTTCTTTTCTACAAGAGCACGGCTTCCGTTAGGGACCGAAGCTGCTTTTCCCGCCTTTAAGGCGACAGAAATTGACCATAATAATATCGTCCAGACTTTGATCTCGATAAGCGAAAGCATTAGACCAGTGACAAATCATAGACATCTTGGAGGCCTGATCCCTGCAAATCCTGTTGATGTTTGGCAAAAAAAAGAGGGGGACTGTAAGGATATAGTGAATTTGCTCTGTTTTCTGTTGCAAAAGTCCAATGTTGACGCATGGCCTGTTTTAGTGAGTCCTTTGAATCTGGATCGGGCACTTCCGAACCCATATATCTTCACGCATGCCATTCTGAAAGTGGTTACCCCAAAAGGGGATATCCTATTCGATCCTCAAAAAAAATCATCACTTACATTGGGAACAACACGCAAGAATGAATTAATGGAACTATATCACATTTCAAACGATAATCGATCAGTGAGGAGAGCGCAATGAACAAATTTAAAATTTTCCTGTTCATTATCTTGCTCGTTCAGATCCAGTGTGTCTTCCCTTCCCGGATCAATGCCGAAAACGCCAAGAATATGGGGGAGCGTATCAGGCGGTCGAATCAATTTAGTGATATGCCGTCTTTCCAAAAGGAAATTGCCGTCGCTGTTTTGCGAAAAGCAGAATCTCTTGTCCCCCTTATCACTGAATTCAGAAAGGAATTCAATGAGCTGAGGCGGTATGACCAACATGTTTTTCGTCGATTCTCGGACCAAGTTGAGTCCGCAATTTTGCCTGTGCAACAGAAAGAGGCACTGGACATTTTAATACAATATTACTTGGCTTCAGTTGAGAATAAGTTGGATCACTTATTCACTAAATGTGAGGCGGAAGAAAAACGATTATATGGCGTTGCAGATCGCACAAAAATATCAGATGCGGAATTTATTCAAACATTGGGGCGGTTGAATATTCAATATGATCAGACAATCAAACTTTATGACTACAGGCAATTATTGGTAGCCAATATTTTTGCTTTATCAAGAAAAATAGAATCGAATGAGCCCTTAAAGTTCTCACCAAACGAGAGCATGGAATCCATGTTAAGGAAAAGAATTTCTTTGGCCGATCCCGTATTTGAAAAGAAGTTAAGAATTGATGAAGAAGAAAAAATTTCCCGCTTAGCCATTATGCTTTTGGAGCGGACCTTGGGAAACGAAGAAATCAGAAAAGAAGTAAATCATTACAGGGATATGTCTGAAAAAATCAAAAACTTGGAATCCCGACAGACAGAAGCCTCTACCACATCCAGAGAAATTCTCTCTCAGGTGGAAAATCTGGTAACCGGTCGCTTGGAATCACTGGCGCAATTTACCGCTCCGAATGAATTTGATGCCACGACAAGCGCCCACTCAAAGCTTCTTTACCCGGTTATGGAAAAGAGCGGAGAATTGAAGAACCCGCTGCTCCATGAGTGGGACCACATTCGTGAAGAGCTTGTTCAGTCCAACAAAATGAAAGGAATCAAATTAGCTCTTCTTCTGCCCGCATTGAAGAATCGTAATGCACTGATGTCTCGAATGATGTCAAACAGTTCAGGATTACTCGCGGAAAAAGGCACCTTGCTGGCTTTTCTGTTGAAAAGCGAAGATGAGTGGCTCAAGCAATTCAGACAAGCATGGGAAACGACACGCCAAGGAGCCCCTCAAGGAAGGGATAAACTTTCAATAGAAAAACAGAAGCGATATTATGAAAAGATGGTTGATCTGGGACTCATCATGGAGGCATTCATGTCTTTTGAGATCCAGATTCTCAATGAGATCAATCCGATGGTTGGTCACATTGTAAAATTGTTGAAAACCGGAGAGAATCTGTCGGCCCCAGCCATCAGTGATGTGGAGCAACTCAAGACATATCTCCTCACCACTCAACAAGATTTGAGTGAATTTGAATCTTTTGTCAATAAGGAGGAAGGGCTTTGGCTTCGATTTGAAAAATTGCTGCAAAAGATAATGGAGGCCAGACAAATTGTTTGGGAAAGATTAAGGTCTCAAGCCACCGCAGTTTCCCATTTGGATCACCATAAATCTTTGCTGATTAACAATTTAAGAAACTTGCTTGCCTTAAAAGCCTCTGAAGTGAAAGATGACCATAAAAGGTTTCGGGATGTTCGAGAGGCAGGGAAAACGGATCCGTCTTTTAGGATTCTTTTTGGGAATCCCAAATATAAGGAATGGGAGAGTTATGCCAAGTTTGGAAATTATTTGGGACAGGTTTTGACTGAAATCGCACATGAAAAATCAATATCGGACAATTTAGCGATTATTCTTTCACCGATGCAATTATCGAACACTTATGGTCTGGCGCTTGTTCATTTAATCCAACCTCTTAACATTCCTTGGGACATACAGAAAAAGAACGGGGGAGTAAAATTATTAATTGATATTAACGGTCAAATTCTTGGAATCGACAAATTAGAAGAAAGCAAAATTCACATCGAGATTGCCGAGGCCGGTGAAATAAAACTGATTGGAACAGACGTGATGGCGTCTCTTGACTTTGTAATTCATTCCAGTCCCATCGGGGAGTTGTTATTGACTAGGAATTTTAAAAACAGGTTTTCTAACCAAATTTGGGAAAAAGGAAGCATTTATAGTTATGCAATTCTGGGAACAGTGGCGGTTGTTGGTGGGATCGTTGCCGGCCCGGCGGTGGCAGTTGGATGTGGAATAGCAGCCGCCATTAATCTGGCTGCCGATACATCCGTGGCCGGTGGAAATGCTTGGATCGATACCGGCCAGCAAGTGGGTATTACTTCAAGCGCGGACGCCAAGCTGGGGCATGAAAGGATAGAAACAGCGGAAAGATGGTATAATTATCTATCGATAGCCAATGGCGTCGTTCAGGCCCGGAGCGCTTATAAAACATGGAAAGAACTGGGTGAGGCGGGCGCAAGTGCAAATTTAGCCACCAAGCAAAGCAATCTACGAAATGCCGATGATGGGTTTCGAGCAGCTCAGGATTGTGTTCGGTCAGTTCGGGCTTCAGAAAAAGCGGCGGAACAAGCTGCCGGTAAACCGTTTAGAAATTTGGCTGAGAGGGCCTTGGCAAGGGGTGATCTGGCTGAATGGGATCGGTTGACGAATGTGGCCATAAAAGCGGAAACCGGGTTGACGGCTCAGGCGGACAGGGTAGCTGGAGCAGTAAAACAAGCTAATGTTGCGGAACAGAATTTGGCAAATGCAATAAAAGAAGTGGGTGAAGCGGAACGGATATTAAAAGACGCTAACAAAATGATGCCGACATTAGGGGGGACATCACAAGCGACACAGGAAGTACTGAATCAAGCCGAATTCATTTCTTCGGCTGCTGATGTGGCTGGAGACGCGACTCCAGTTACCATAGATAAATTGAGTGCAGAGAAAAATCAACAAAATGAACTCACGGCCGGGGCAGACAGGAGTCCGATAAAATCGCCAACCACTTCCACGCCGATCCCTTCAGTTACCCCCACCGCAGAAGGAGAAACAACAGAAAATACGGCGGGTACAAAAACCCGCCAAGAGCAGGATGCCGAGGCTTTTCAACAACTTCAAGCCATTAAAAATCTCACAAAGAATCAGCAGCAAAAGGCTGATGAAACTCCGGTCGACAAGGGTACCGTGTCTCCAGATGATCCCGAGAAGCCTCCCGTGGATCCATTGGTGGAACCAACCGATGGCGACGGTAATAAAGAAAGCGGAGAGCCCGGGTCGGTCACAACCGGGGTTACACCGAATCAGGGGAGTGACCAATCCGATGGGACTAAAGATACAACGGTTGATCAGACAACTCCTATGACTGGAACAGATCCAGATTTGGCGTCGCAACTTCGGGATGCGGAGAATCAAACAAACCTTGGGGCCCAAGCTGGAGCCCAGCCTTCGGGTGGTGGTGCAGACAGCCTGCAGATGGCCTTAAACACAAACATGACTGGGTCTGCTCAGCAGACATTTCGCCAGCAGCTTCAACAGGAAGCCCAACAGGTATGGGTGTCTATCGGAGGCACACAGGCCGAACGGGCGGCAACCGCCCAGAACCAGCAGATGATCGACCAGTCCCGAGTTCAGGCGCAGGGTCAGCAGACCGGCCAGGCCATTGCCGCCAACGCCCAGGAAGTTGCAACCGCCCAGCAGACCCTGCAGGTGACCCGGCAGAATTCGCTGGGCAATATCCTGCTGGATTCCCTGATGGGTGGTTTCACTTCCGGAGTGGCCGTGGGAATCGACAGATTCGGCAGTATTGTCGGCAGTGCGGCTGGCCAGCAGTCGTCTGGAAACTGGGGCATTCAGCCCTTACCCCCGCCGGTGACCAACTCGCCCCCACAGACCGAAACCGGTTCGACCGGCAGCCAGACCGGCGGAGCGCAGACGGGATCGACATCCCAGACGTCCACATCCACGACGGCCGTCACATCTCCGACTTCCGGGGCCGGATCGACGGGGAGCGGCACGGGATCGGGCATGCGAACGACCACACAGACCGCGAGCACGTCTTCAGGCGGAACGACACAGATTTCCCGGCCCCCGGTGAAACCGCCGGCCACGGGGGGAACCAAGAGCTGCCGCGTTGCGGGCACATGCCGTTACACCGGGTTTGCGGACAAAAACGGCTGCTGCACCAAATGCGGCAAAAGAGTGGCGAAAAAATAAAGCGCACGGATGAAAGACATTCCGCAATATGAAACGCCTCCGTTTTCCTGGGGGCGAAACGGACGCTTCAGCGACCGAGGAGGCAAAATGAAAAACCTGTTCATCGGAGTCTTATGCGTGATGATGCTTTTCGCCTCCAAAACCGCTTGGGCAGCGGGAACGGTCGTGGCAGCAAAATCACCCGAAGTGAGAGCGGCGCTGGGCCTTCTGAATCCGCCCACACCGGAAAATATAGGGAAAACCCGAAGCCTGTTGAATGCCGCTCTGAAGAAGAACCCCAAAGACGTGGAAGCCCACATGGCACTCGTCGATCTAGCGCTTACGGAATACAGGATTTCGCCGCAGGCCGGTACGACGGGACTTCAGGACGCCCTGAGGCATGCGGACGCCGCCTTGAAAATCAATCGGAACCTGGAAGACGCCCATCGAAAAAAGAGTCTTCTTCTTTTCCTGACGGGTAAGAAAGAAGAGGGGCATAAAGGTCTGAAGGCGGCTTTGAAGAAGTGGCCCGCATCCCCGCAGATGCACGAGGCCTATCTGGCCTATCTCCTGAACCTCGGGAAAGTCAGGGAGGCCGAAGCCTTTTCCAGCTTGAAGAATTCGCGGGTGAAAAACAGGAAGGAAATGCTGATTCGCCTCGGGCATGTGTGGCAGCAGGCCGGCTACCCGGACCAAGCACTGGAATGCTACGAGCATTCCCTGCACCACGGGGAAACCGCGGAGGCCTGGGCCGGGGTGGGCCGGTCCAATCTGCTGCGGAAAGACTGTACGCAGGCGGTCGAGTTTTTCCAGAAGGCTTTGATCATTGACGCCGTGCATTACGCCGTCTATAATGATCTCGCTTTCTGTTATCACCAGACTGGGCAGTCGCGGGAGGCCATTCGCTGGATGGAGGCGTACACCAAGGCGTTTCCTGATGATTTGACCGCTCTGGGCAACCTGGCGGGGCTTTACGAAGGGACCGGCGAGAAAGTCAAGGCCCGCCTGGCCTGGATGAAGATCGAGGCCACCACCCGGGACACCCAACAGGCCAGCCTGGCCGAGGAACGATTGGAGAAATTGAAAGCGAAATGAGGGTCACGTGTCATATGCCGGTCTCCTTCCGGAATCGAATGTTCAAACTGTTCTGGTCAGTGACCTTGCTGCTTTCTTGCACGGTTGCGACTGACGCAGCACACTCCGCGCAAGCTAAATCATCGGGTCCCGCAGTTGCTTCCACGGAAAAGAATTCAACCTACGCGCCGACCGATGTATCGTTTTCGAAGAGGCTCCTGAATGCCGTCTTTGATTTCCAGCAGCTCGGCTTGACGGATCAGAAACAGGCGATTTCCAGATTCGGATCACCGCGGGCCATCCGGCAATTCGATCAATTCAATAAATCCATCTTTTTTATGACGGATTTGACCAGTTCATGGTCGTATTTTTTTAACACGGCTGTCTTTGTTTTCGGTTCGCCCCATCCGCCATCGCAGGTGGTCGCCTTCTATCATCCCTGGAGTGATGTTTTTCTGCTGATGGACTGGGAGGAGAAGAACGGAAGGTTTTGGATTGCCGATGCGGAGTTCGTTGTGGGGGGCTGGATTCGGAATCACGACCCCGCTTCGATCAATCCGGCTCCTCCCTGGCTGCAAAGCGCAGGGTTCGGACCGCTTGCTTTCGGCGTTTCCGCCGGTCAATCCATCGCGGCCTTTGAGAAGAAGTTCCTTAAAACATCCGGCCATGGATTTCGAGAGGCCTTGCCTTCCCTGAAAAAAGCGGGACTCGCCCGTGAACCAGATTATCATCTGGCCGTTTCCCGCCTTTTCTATTTCATGTCAAAAATAGAAAGGCTGGGGGAGGCGCAGGAGGAGGATCGGGAGCTGAACGCTCTTTGGTCGGAAACCTACCGGGTTGCCGAGCAGGCGGCCGGTGGCGATTGGGAGGGAATCTTCAAGACCGCCGACAAGACGCTGCCCACCACGAGATATTTCCTGAAAAAACTTTCCCCGGAAACATTTCGGGATGTTGTCATTGCGGATTACTACATCAAGAAGGATGGCTGGCTTGTTTTTCTGGTTCCGGTTTATGATGCCGGTTACTGTTTCAGCCTTTCCTTCGAAGCGGATAATAATCATCAAATGCAAGTCAAGCGAATAGATTTCATCGGGTATTCAATTTTTTACGACAATTATAAGAAGAGAGAAAAGAATTCATGAGATTCTCTGGAACCCCCTCCTGGAATCCTGAAAGATGGATCATGTTCCTATTGGCTGTCTGGGTTCTAAACGGCTTCGCATTTCCCGGAATCGCCCGCGCCGCGTCTGCCGGGCCTGTCAGCACCTTTGATTTCTGGTGGAAAAATCAACGTAATCCTTTTTACGGAGGTAGAAACTGGAACACACCGCCAGAATGGGTTAAACAGCAGGGTCCGGTAGGGGTTCCCAACCCGCGCTCCGGAACTTCGGGCGGCGATTTTGTGTCAGGCTTAGACAAGATCCCCGGATACAAACCGGGAGGAAACGTTCCGACCGGAGAGGGTGTGCGAATACCCTTGGACGTTTCAGATGACTGGAAGCAACTGGGAAATAAACCGAAGGTTCCCGCCGGCCAGGGAGTCCGGCCGCCGGAAAGTGTGCCCGGTGTCACGGAAGGCGGTTCCGGCGGAAGCCGGTGGTTTGAAGCTCAACAACGACTGAATGCAGGCGGTAAAGCGGTGGGAACAAAGCCGGGGGCCGTGGATCCGATCTATCCTGTTGGCGGGCGGCTTACCCCGTTTGAGCCCGGCCAGAAGTTGATCGGTGAAGAAAAGGCCATCTATGACGGACTGATCAAAGACGGCATTCCCCATCGGGCGCCTCCTTCGGGCGTCCCACCCGCCGGGTCCGTGGGGGCGGGGACAACGCCGGGTTCGGGCGAGGCGATCTATCCTGTTGGCGGGCGCCTTACTCCCTACGGGCCAGGCCAGAAACTGACCGGTGAAGGGAAGGCCATCTATGACGGACTGATCAAAGACGGCATTCCCCACCGGGCGCCTCCTTCAGCTGCCCCACCTGCCGGGTCTTCGGGGGCGGGGACAGCGCCGGGTTCCGGAGAGGCGATCTATCCTGTGGGGCGGCGTCTGACCCCTTTCAAGCCCGGCCAAAAGTTGACCGGTGAAGAGAAGGCCATCTATGAGGGTTTGATCAAAGACGGCATTCCCCACCGGGCGCCTCCATCCGCTACCCCACCCGCCGGGTCCGCAGGGAAAGGGCCCGGACCGTCTCCCAAATCAGGGATCGGTAGTACGATCGGAAAGCTTTTCATCGGTTTGATGGTCATCAACAGCGCCGTCAACATTGCCACCTCCGACAAACCTGGAGAACAGGCCAAGGAGGAAGGACGCGGCTGGTTCACCGGCATCATCGGAAGTATAATGGGGGGGCTGATTACCGGCGGGCCGGTTGGGGGGTTTATCGGTGCCATCATCGGGGTAACCACGACCGACAAGAATTTCGCCGATCAGGTAATGGGCAACGATCAGGAATACCAGGCCCGTAAGGCACGGGAGGAAAAGACCGGGCCGAAGACGATCGAGGGTGAGCGGCGCATCGCTTTGGAAAACTTGAAAAAGAACCTGTCCGGAGGTTTCGGCCCCATGGACGTTACACCGCCGGGGACGCAGACGGCCGCCGGCACGACGGACATTGGAACCGCGGGCGGTTCCGCCAATGAGGGTGAGACCGCGGACGGAAAATCGTCCGGCTTGGAATGGGCGCAGAATGTCAACGTTACGAAGTCCTATAAGGATGGGCAACGGTCCAAAGCCAAGGACAAGGCGAAGGATAATCTGAAAAACGTCGGCTCAACCCTTTCGGAAAGGGTGACTGCGGGTGAGGGTGAAGACCAGAGGAAAAAAGGTCAAATCGCATCCCAGGGAATGGAAACCGGCCAGAGCATCGGCAATACCCAGCAGGAAGGGAAAAAGGCGCAGGATGCCGGCCGGATCATGAATGAGACTTCAATCGGGACGATTCTGGCCGGAGGACTGATGGGCGGATTGAGCTCCGGTTTGGCAACCGGCCTGGACAGTTTCTTCGGGACCTTGGGGCAGGGCGCCGGGGGACAGGTTTCGGTCAAGACCGGGATCCAACCGCCGCCACCCAGGACAGAACCCGCAAGTGGGAGCGCGGCTTCTACAGGGATCGGTTCCTCGAGCGGAACAGGAGCCACGAACACAACGGAAACATCGAACGGGAGCGGAACATCGGGCGAGAATGGAAAATCAGCGGGTGCTGCGGGATCGAGCGGGTCGGTGACATCGACGGGCAGTGGCGCATCCAGCGGGCCTGCGACGTCAGGCGGGAGCGGTAAGACCGCACCCACAATCAAACCGACGACCAAAGTGACCAAGCCCACGACCACCGCAACCAAGACAACATCCACAGCGGGTTCAAAACCGGATTGTTCACAATACAGAATCAGTGCGCAGAATTTGACGTCAGATTATGAAAGTGGGTTGATTTCTACGTCCGCTTATCAGGTACAGATGAGAATCCTGCGGACAAAGTACAAGGGGTGTCAAGACACGGCGGGAACCCCGACAACCTCTGGAACATCTAAAACATCAACTCAAGGGTCAACAACAAAGAAACCCACAGAAAAAACGATGCAGTCGTGTGGACAAGCCCCTATAGATGTATGGCACTGTCATGGATATACGGGTTCATGCTGTACAAAAGGCTGGCACTGTGAAGGCAACAAGTGCGGCCCTCTTGATCCGGGGGTGTATAAAGCCACACACGATTGCATGAGGAAACTGGGTATAATAAGATAATGGGAGCCATCTTGCAATACACGGCCTCCACCCTGGACGCCCTGGGCAACCTGGCGGGTCTTTATGAAGGAACCGGCGAGAAGGTCAAGGCCCGCCTGGAGAAATTGAAAACGAATTGATGTTACCGAAAATCGCTTCAAAAATCTCGATATCCGACAAAACAAAGGGGCCGCATTGAGAGGAGCAGAGTTATCCCAATGAATATCGGCTGTTTATTGTTGAGAATCGGCTTTGCCGTGTTCCTGTTGCTGTTTCTGAATTGTAATTCGTTAAGTGCACAAAGCGCGTCGGAGAAATCTTTGATTTCGCCGGAACATGATCGCCAAATAGATGCAGTTCTCGATTATTTTGACGAAGAGAGGCGAGTGCGTCGCGAAAAAGATAGGTTGCAGCAAGAGCTGTGGTCCGGGAAACACACCCAAAAAATACCCCGCTATCTGTCAAATACTGAGAATTACGACGCTTACAGAACCTATATGATGTATCGAGAGGCCGTGGAAGGGATAGAGGCTGCAAAGAAAAGGGTAAGAAATGCCGCAGATCCTGACATTCAGGGCTATACCCTGGGTGCAATGCAGGAACGATTGGCAACCAATAAAAATATAGATAAAGAGAAGGTGGCGATCGAGGAGTTTGAAAAAAGACGAAGCTACGCGCTTTCGGAATGGAATAAAAAAGATTACGGCAGGACTTTCGGAAACCTGGAGAAAGGAATCGGCAACAAGGTGGTCAATCCCGTCACGCACGAGGAGATGGATGTCATCGGCATCAACATAGCCCAGCGCAAGCGCCTCGATCCCGAAAAGCAGAAGTTCCTCGACTGGATGAACAGCGATCCCCGTACAGTTCTCATCATGATCAATGGGCTTCCGGAAGGTCATCCGGATAAGGAGAGGCTCAAACACTTGGTTACACATGATCGGTCCATGGAAGCGCTGACGATTATAGAACGCCTCTCTCGGAACAGATCCATAGATTTTGAAAAATTGAAGGACGGCAGTTTCATTTTCGTCGCAAACGAGGACGATCCATACATGCAGGAACTGCGGGAAATCGAGGAAAATAAAAAAATCGACAAGATCATGGAGGCATACGAGGAAGAGAAAAAGAAGGATAGAAAGGAAGCTGAAAAGGGGAAAGCTGGCGTTGTTTCCGTTCAAAAAACCGGGAGTACGGACAATTCAGGTACGGAAACGGAAGGAATCGGCGAGGAGCCAAAAAATGACGCCGGAACAACCGTCAACGCCGGCGCTTATGAGCAGGGCGACAGGATCGTTACCAAGGACGGTACGGAGTATGAGAAAAAGGGAAACAGTTGGGTGAAGACCGGAAGCACTTATGGAACTTACGAACCGGCTGACAAGATCGCCGACCTGAAAAATGCCGAAAATAAAACGAGCGGTAATGATTTAAATGGGAGCGAGATATCGCCAGGATTGGATTTGGCGCAGAATGTCAATGTCAGCCAGTCTTACAAGGACGGGCAGCGGTCCAAGGCTAAAGGGAAGACAAAGGAAAACCTGAAAAATGCAGGGTTGACCACGTCAGAAAGGGTTGCCGCCGGTGAAGCCGAGGACCAGCGAAAAAAAAGCCAGATCAACTCACAGGGGCAAGAAACCGGTCAGAACATCAGCAACACGCAGCAGGAAGGAAAGAAAGCCCAGGACACCGACCGGATCATGAGCGAGACTTCCATTGGGACGATTCTGGCCGGAGGTTTGATGGGCGGCTTGAGCTCCGGTGTGGCGACCGGACTGGACAGTTTCTTTGGAACACTGGGGCAGGGCGCCGGGGGACAGGTTTCAGTAAGTGCCGGGCTTCAGCCGCCGCCACCACCGCCACCACAAAACGAATCTTCAGGGGGAACAGGCTCATCCGCAGGCTCTGAATCAGCAGGCGAAGCCGGGGCCACGACCAAGAAGGTAAGTACGAACGGAAACGGAATTTCGACGGGAACCGGAAGAACAGGGACACCGGGCGAAATCGGGACGGCTGGCGGGAGCGGAGCCACAACTACCAAGACCAAAACGAACAAAAACAACACGATCAAAACGAACCCCACAAACAAAAAAACGACAAAACCCGACAATACGACCACTTCGACTCAGGTTACAAAACCGGATTGTTCTCAATACAGAGTTAGTGCGGAAAATTTGACTTCACGATATGAAAGAGGTGCCATCTCTACTTCAGCGTATCAGGTTCAGATGAGAATCCTGCGGACAAAATACAAGGGATGCACGGATGCGGTGAGGACCCCGACAACCTCCGGTACTTCTAAAACCTCTACGAAGGGGTCAACCAAGAAGAAGGAAGTTTGCGAATGGGTCTGTGTGGGATATGGAAACGATGCATGTTGTGCGGAATGGAAATGTAGTTGCGCCAGCAATGAATGTTCCGATGACGATCCGAAACTCTTGAAATGCAAGTAGGCGTATCCTGGTGAAAACGATGAAGATCCTATCACATCTTGCAATCATCATCACAACTGCCTTGAATCCGTCCCGCTCATCCATAAAGGCCTTACTGATACTTGCCTTTCTGTTGTGCTGCGGCCCCGCCTGGGCGCAGTCCGTCGAGGAAATCTACAACCGGACTGTTCAGCAGCTCAACCGGGATGGTTTTGCCGGGATCGATGCCGCGCTTCAGGTTTTTGAGGGGCTGATCCAAAAAGATCCGGATTTTGTCAGGGGCTATGTTTCGGCGGCCGATGCCTATCTGCTCAAGTACGAGTTCACGGAAAAGAAAGACCGGCAGTGGCTGGCCAAGGCGCTGGCATACCTCGAAACGGCAGCCGGAAAGGAAAAGCAGAACCCCGCTATCTACTTCAAGCGGGCGGTCATTCATTTCAACCTGGAGCAGCCGGACCGGGCTGTCGAAGACTTGCGAAAGTCCATGGCTTTGGCGCCGCAGTACCTGGATGCGCGGCTCCTTTACCTGCAATATCTCCTGTCCGTGAAAAATCAGGCCGAGGCGAGGAAATTCGTCGACGCTTCCGTTGCGAACTATCCGGGAGACCCCGCTCCTTTGAGATATCTGGCGGACGTCGTTTTTGCCGGAGGGGACAATGAGAAGGCCGTCGAACTCTATCAGGACGTCGTCCGCCTCGTCCCCAAAGCCCCGAACACGTACCTGGCCATGGGAAAAGCGTATCTGAATCTCAAGCAGCACAACACGGCAATCGCATCGTTCGGGAAGGCCCTGGAGCAGTCCCCCGACCTGACGGAGGCCCATTTCGGTATGTCGGTTGCCTGTGGTGAAACGGGTAAGCTGGAAGAGGCTGTCAACCACCTGGAGATTTATCTTCGCAAGGTCCCCGGGGATGCGTCCGCTTTGAACAACCTGGCGCTTCTGTACGAACAGACCGGGGAGATCACCAAGGCCCGGCTGACCTGGCTGAAGCTGAAAGATGCGTCTCAAGACAAAAACTATCGGGAAAGGGCTGAGCAGCATCTCCAAAGCCTGTCTTCGCAAACCGTGGAACAGAGCGGAGAGGATGCACAGAAGCCCTCAAAAGCATCTCAGACAAAAGGCGGTAAAAAATGAAAGGATGTCAAGGAAGGCAATTCATTGTCGTGCTGTTGCTGACCGGCTTGGTCGCCGCGGGTCAGGCGATTGCAGCCCGGAATGTCGGCGGTGCCGCCACGGCGGTCGCGGCCAACGTCGAAAAGGCCATCCTTCAGGCCTCCGAGTGGCACGAGCAGGGGAAAATACAGAAGGGCCGGCCGCTGGTCATTCCGGTGGCTTCGGACTTTCAACTGGTTTTCAGCGCGGAAAATTTTGACGCAGACCTGGACAAGGCCTTCCGCGTCCTGGATCAGCTCATGACCCGGGCAAAAGCCGAGCGGGGAACGACGACAGGGACCCGTGCGGCGCCGGGCTCCGCACAGCCGGGACAGAATGCCATGTCTGCTCCGCAGATCCCCGCCGCGCCACTTGGGCCGCCCCCGGCGACGGACCGTCTGACGGCGCTGATGCAGGCCGAAAGGCAGACCGCCCGTGCAGCCTCCGCCCCGTCCGGCCACGCGGCAGGCATTCCGCTGGAGTACAGCGTACATAAAAATTACCAGCAGTCGCGCACGGCCCGGATTCAGGAAGACGACAAGATCATCGAGGCGGAAAAGCAGGCCATCGTCGCCGAACGGCAGGCAGCGGCGCAGAGCCAGTTGCGCAAGCGGGAGCGGGAGCAGCAGCTCCAGGGGCAGGCGACGGCGTGGCAGACGGAACTGGACAAGCAGGCCAAGGCTTCATCGGCGGCTGCCCTGCAGTGGGAGCAGGAACACAGCTTCGGGGCTTACGCCAAACGATTCCTCGGCATGGTGGTTCAAACCTCGGTCGGCGCGTTTACCGGGGGGTTCCTGGGTGTTCTGTCCACCAACCTGGCGAACAAGGCGGTCAGCAACCTTTTCCCGGATGCTTACCCCAACATCTATACCCAGGCGGCCGCTGCCGGAACTTCGTCGGCGATCACGCAAACCGGCGCCACCGTGGGCCAGACCGTCGGCCAGCAGGCTGCCGCCGCGGTCACCGGCCAGAGCGGAGCGGCCACGCAGGCTGCTTCAACCGCCGTGTCGGGAACGGGCCAGCTTCAGTACGCGCCCCCGAAGTATTGATGGAGGCGAGGGTCATGCCGGGGCGCGGAATTTCAGGGAAATATTTCAGGGTATTCTTCGTCGGAACGTTGCTGGGAATCGTCTGCCTGCTGATTGCCCCTTCGACAACTTTGGCGCAGGATGCCAATCCCTATTACTATTACAAGAAGAACCCCTACAACGCCGCCAACAAGTACGATCCGGAAAATCCATACAATCCCGCCAGCCGCTATAATCCGGACAACCCGCTCAATCCGGCCAATATCTACGATCCGAGAAATCCCTACGGACCCGTCAACCGGTATGACCCCGGCAGCCCCTACAACCCGGCGAACCTGTACAATCCGCAAAATCCCCTGAGTCCGGCAAACCTTTACAATCCCTACATTCCGCTCAAACCCTTGCCGTGAACGGCTGCCCGTTCAGTGCGACATGCCGGGTTTCTGCGGTAACCCGGCAGACGGATCCGTCCCTGATTCCCCCGCTTCGATCGAAACCTCAAACCGCCTCGATGGTGGAAGGCGGCTTGGGCGCGATGTTGTAGGTCACGCTGACGACGCCGGGAATTTTTTCAAGGATCTGCCCGGCGATTTTTTCCAGGACATCGAAGGGAAGCCGGGTCGGCGTCGCGATCCGCGCGTCCAGGCTTTCCCAGCAGCGGACCTCGACCTGCATACCGAAGACCCGCCTGCCGTCCCGCATGCCCGTCACCCGGTCCTCGTGGAGGATGGCGAGGTGCTGAAAGCTTCCGGCTTTTTCCAGAGCCTTCTCGACGATCGACGTGGCCTTTCGGACGATGCCGACCCTCTCCGGCGTCACTTCGCCGATGATCCGCGCCGCCAGGGCCGGACCAGGAAAGGGGATGCGGTTGAACAGGGCCTCCGGCAGCCCGAGCGCCTGCCCGACCTTCCGGACACCGTCCTTTCTCAGCTGGACGAGGGGCTCCAGGATTTTGTAGCCGAATTCGCGCTGGGGGTCTATGCCGATCTGGGCAAAGATATTGTGCTGCCTCTTGATGCCGGCCGCCGTCTCGTCCACGTCCGTCAGGATGGTCCCTTGAAAGAGGTGCCTGGCGCCGCTTCCGATGATCAGTTTCCTGAAGATCTCACGGTAGAAGGTCTGCGTGATAGCCTCGCGCTTCAGCTCCGGGTTGGTTATGCCCTTCAGTGCCTTGAAAAATTCCTTTGCCGCCGGGACGATCTCTGTACGGATGCCCATCGCATCGAACAGGGCGGCGACTTTTTTACCCTCGCCCTGCCGCATGAGGCCGGTGTCGATGTAATAGGTCCGCAGCCGGTCTCCCAGCGCCCGGTGTCCCAAGGCCGTCACGACGGAGGAGTCGACGCCCCCGGAAAGGGCATTGATCGCCACGCCCCGGCCGACTGCTTTTCGGATCTCCTTTACCTTTTCGTCGATAAATTTCGCCGCGTTCAAATCCTTTGCCTTGATCTCCTTTGTCATGATCTCTCTCCTTATGATCGTGGTGTGAAATTCATTATGGCAGGCCCATCGATGTGTCAACGAAAATGAACAGCAGGCGCCGATGACCGCCGGTTCGACTGTTTGTTCGGTGGCAGGGGGGGAATACAGGGGTTTCCAGTGAGGAAGCGTCAAACCATTACAGCTGTGTGTAGAGGACCTTCCCCGATTCCCTGAAATCGTAATGCCCCAGCTTCTCCACACGGCTGGAAAAGGTGGCGGACCGGATCATCTCGATGAAAGTCTGCACGCCTTTGCTGAAATAGGTGCTCTGATCCACCATCATGTCGAAACGCTCGTCCGTAATGGAAACAAAAGACAATCCCAGGAGATTGGCCATGGCGCCGGTCGCTATGCCCGTATCCGCCTCGCCGGATAGAATGGCCAGGCCCACTTCCAGGTGCGTCGATACTTCCCGATCGTAGCCGGGAATTGTGCCCGGGTCGATGCCCAGCCTGCCGAGGTGATAATCCAGAAGAACGCGCGTTCCCGAACCGCGCTGACGGTTGACGAAGCGGATCTTCCCATGGGTAAGATCTTCAAATTGCCTGATCATGGGCGAGGGCGACCGCTGTTCCAGAAACCCGATCTCCCGACGAAAGAGGTGAACCACGACGGGTTTGATATCCGGCAGGTATTCATCCAGATAGGGGATGTTGTATTCTCCTGTTTGGACGTCGAGCAGATGGGTCAGGGCGATGTCGGTGTAGCCCGCGTTCAACGCTCGAAGACCCTCCGTACTCCCCGTATTGGCCGAAAAAACATAGAAATCCGGATGAACCCTGCGGACATCGCCCAGGAGCATATCCAGGATGGGATCGTTGCTGCCGGAAGCGAGGAGGGCCCCGCCGATCCTGCGGGTCTTCTCCCTGGCCTGCCTGAGGCCGGTCCGGGCATTGCTCTCGATATACTCGTCAATGAGCTTGCGCGGAAAGATCCACTTGCCCGTCACTTTGGTTCCCGGTATTTTCCCCGCTTTGATGAGGGCATAGACCTGCTTCTCATGAATGTCGAGATACTCGGCTACATCCTTTGTGCTCATCATTTCCTTCACGATTCAGCCTTCTCCTTACTTTTTCGTTCTGCGTGTCGCCAGGGTTCGTATATCACATGTCAAGTCGGCGTTTCGTGGTTTTTGATGATTTCCGGTTGAAGTGAAAAATAGGGATGAAAGCCGCGCGACGCGGGATGATGGGATTGCCGGCGATCGTGCCTGTCCGGGTTGCAAAGAATGATTCAACCGGAGACACGCAAAGGGACAGGCTGCGTGAGAGGGAGCTACTTTTTGATGAGATGCACGGCGGTGGCCTTCACGGAAGCGAATATGGATTTTCCCTCTTCCAGCCCCAGATTTTCCATGGAGGGGGCTGTCACATAGGCGACGAGGGAAAACCCGCAATCCAGACAGACTTTGTAAAAGAGTCCCAGCGGGACGATCCTCACAATCCTACCGGCAAAGGTGTTGCGGGCGCTGGTCCCGTCTCCCGCTGGTTCCGTGGAGAGGGTGACCTGTTCCGGCCGGATGCAGCAGACGATCCGCTCACCGGGCGCTCCCTGCCCTACCATTTCTATCTCCCGGCCCTCGATTCGGGCCGTCACGGTGCCGAGGCCCGTTCTGACGATCTCTCCGGACAGAATGGTTTCCATGCCGACGAAAGAAGCGATGAATTCATCGGCCGGGTGATTCATGACCGTTTCCGGAGCATCGATCTGAACGAGCCTGCCTTCCCTCATGACGGCTAACCGGTTGGAAAGGCGCAGGGCTTCGAGACGATCATGGGTTGCCATCACGGCTGTTGTTCTCGTTTCCCGAAGGATTCGCTGCAGGTCGTCCATCAGGCCGTCCCGAGTGGGCGGGTCGAGTGAAGAGAAGGGTTCGTCCAGGAAGATCAGCTCCGGCCGGATGGCAAAGGCCCGGGCAAGGCTTGTGCGCTGGGCTTCCCCGCCGGAAAGCTTCCGGGCGTGGCGGTCCGACAGGTGGCCGATCCCGAATTGCTCTAGGCAGT
>CAYWTL010000018.1:23597-34218 GCA_964460245.1 uncultured Syntrophaceae bacterium
AGCTTCCGGGCGTGGCGGTCCGACAGGTGGCCGATCCCGAATTGCTCTAGGCAGTCCGCCACGGTTTGGCGGATCTCCGTCCCCTGCATGCCGCGGAGCTTCAGCCCGCTGGCCACATTCTGGAAGACCGTCGCATCAAACAGAAGGGGTTCCTGAAACACCATGGCGATCTTCCGCCGGTAGGCCAGGATGCCGTTGCCCGCTGTGACGGGCGCATCGTGGAAGTGCAGCATCCCCCGGCGCCAGGGCAGCAGACAGGCGAGGACGAGCAGCAGACTGGATTTTCCCGCCCCGTTCGGGCCGATAAGGGAGAGGACCTCGCCGTCCCGGACATCCAGCGCCGGAATGTCCAGGACAATAACTCCCCCCCTTGTGGCCTGAAGGTCCCGGATGTCAAGAATATGCGGACCCGCGCTCATCGCGGCCTCTGTCGCTGCTGGATCTGAGTGAGAAGGGCGTTGATCAGGAACGCCAGGAGCAGCAGGATGATTCCCAGGGCGATGGCCATGTCGAAATTCCCTTTGCCCGTTTCCATGACCGTGGCCGTGGTCAGCACGCGCGTGTAGCCCTTGATGTTGCCGCCGACCATGATGGAGGCGCCCACCTCGGAGATGACGCCGCCGAAACCCGCCATGACGGCAGCCAGCAGCGGCAGTTTGGCCTCCTTCATCAGCATCCAGACCATCTGCAGCCGCGTCGCCCCCAGGGCCAGGATCTGAAGGCGCAGGTTGCGGGGCAGGTGCTGAATGGCCGCCAGCGTGATTCCCATGACGATCGGCGTGGCGATGATCGACTGGGCGATGACAATGGCCACCGGCGTGTAGAGGATCTCGAGAAAGCCGAAGGGGCCGTTGCGCCAGAGGAAGATCGAGACGAAAAGGCCCACCACCACCGGCGGCAGGCCCATGCCCGTGTTGATGAGGCTGATGACCATCCTCTTGCCCGGAAAATCCGTCAGGGCAATGGCCGTCCCGATGGACATACCGATGAACAGGCTGATCAGCGTTGCGGCGCCGGAGACTTCCAGGGACAGCAGGGTGATGCCCAGGACCTCCCGGTCCAGACTGAAAAGAAGCAGAAAGGCCTGTTTGATGCCCTCGAAAATCAGGTCCATGTCCGGTTATTTTCCCAGGGATTCCTCTTTCTTTCCCGCATCCGGGAAAAAGAGGGGAGAGCCGAATTTGTCCACGCCGAATTTACTGATGATCTCCTGGGTAGACTGGGCGACCATGAAGTCGGCAAAGGCCTTGCCGCCGTCTGCATTGATCTTCTTGAATTTGACCGGGCTGACCTCGATGACGGAATAGACATTCAGCAGCATCGCGTCCCCCTCGTTCAAAATGTCGAGCCCGAGGTTCTTCTTCAGGGCCAGGTAGGTGCCCCGGTCAGCCAGCGTGTAGGCCTTTTTCTCGGCGGCGACGCTCAACGTCTGCCCCATGCCGAGGCCGGTCTGCTGGTACCATTTCTGCCCTTCCGGGTTGATGGCTGAGGCCTTCCAGATGGCTTTTTCCTTGCTGTGCGTTCCCGAGTTGTCGCCACGGGACATGAAAAGCGCGCTGGCCTGCGCGATCTTCTGGAACGCCTCTACGGATGTTTTTACAGTTTTGACGGCTGCCGGGTCCGCCGGCGCTCCCACGATGATGAAGTCGTTGTGCATCACCAGCCTTCTCTGAACGCCGTTCCCCGCCGCCATGAATTTCTTTTCCGCGTCGGGCGAATGAACCAGGAGCACGTCCGCCTCACCCTTCTGGCCCATGGCCATGGCCTGGCCGGACCCGACGGCGATTGTCTTGACAAAGTAGCCGGTTTTCTTTTCAAAGATGGGGATCAGGACGTCCAGAAGGCCGGAATCCTGAGTGCTGGTGGTCGTCGCGAGAATGACGTTCTTCTGCTGCGGCGCCGCCTGGGCGGCCGGTGCCATCACCCCGGACAACAGCGTCAAGGCCATCAGAAAAGCCAGGAGCGTGCCGAAAGGTGTTTTGATTTTTTTTGTCATGATAACCTCCTTTGGAATTTATGGTTTTTGTTTTTTCCATGCATCGGAGTTCGGGAAGAAGAGCGGGCTGCCGTATTTGTCTTTGCCGAAATCACGCACAATCTTCTGGCCCTTTTCCGGCGCCGTCAGCCACTGGACGAATTTTTGCGTATCCGCCGCGTTCACCGCGGGGAATTTCGCGGGGCTAACGGGAATCAGGGAAATGAAATTGAGCAGGGCTTCGTCTCCTTCCACAAGAATTGCGAGCTTGATCTGATCCTTCAGGGAGAGGTACGTGGCGCGGTCAATTACCGTGTACGCCCCCTGCTGGTCCGTGTAGCGCAGGGTGGGCGCGTTTCCTTCCGCCCCCTTCTCGTAGATCCGGTACCAGGAGCCGGCGGGTTTGATTCCGGCCATTCCCCACAGCTCCATCTCCGCCACATGCGTTCCCGACTTGTCGCCGCGGCTGATGAAGGGAACATTTTTGCCGGCGATTGCCTTCAGAGCCTCCGTGGCGGACTTCATCCCCTTGATTCCGGCGGGATCCCCGGTGGGGCCGGCGATGACGAAGTCGTTGTACATGAACGGAATCCGTTCCGTACCGAACCCTTCCTTGATGAATTTCTCTTCCAGACTTTTCGCATGTACCATGACCAGATCGATTTTGCCTTTTTTGGCGATGTCCAGGGCGGCGCCGGTTCCGGCACCGACATGCCTGACCCGGATGCCCGTTTCCTTCTCAAACTGATCCTCCAGTACGGTCACAATTCCGGAATCGATGGGGCCGATGGTGCTGGACAGAAGAATATATCCCTCGCCCGCCAGGCCGGTCCCGGTCATCAGAAGCAATGCGAACATCACAAAAGAAAACCACTTTTTCATAATCTCACTCCTTTCTCCTTCTGATAGCGGTTTTGTCACGGGACGCATCGTCCCGGGTGCTTCAAGGGGATTCCCGGATTTGCAACAGCGGATCAAATCGTTGTCAGGTCGCCGAATATGACCTGTCTATACAGGAGGGGATAGAGGTTTTCAATCCAAAAATTACTTATTACGACTTATTCCTACGAATATGGACAATCAGGCTGCTCTTGATTCGAAAGGGCTTCTAAAAGGTATTCCACTCGCAGGCTGTCATGGGCACAAACCCCTTGCCCTGCATGATGACATCCAGATGGGCAAGGCCGATTGCCGAAACATCCAGATCGTGATCGTGCAAATCGCTTACCCGGTTCAGGGTGATCAGGTAGCGATTGCACTTCTCGCAGATGAAGGCCGATTCCTGCGCCCTGGATTCCACGTAGAAGAAGTTCATGCCCTGTTGGGCCTGATTCTCGCAACCGGGGCAGATCACTCGGCTGAACAGCCAGTCATGGCCGCATCGGGAGCAGTGAAGCCAGCGTCGGGTAATCTTCTCCTCGATCAGGGCGATCGTGGGAAAGGCGCCGCAGACGGGGCAGAAGCCCTTTTCCCATTCAAGGCCTTTTATTTCCTCCGCTAAAGCCTGTGACCGCTTTTCCAGGATGATCCGCATCAGGTGGCGCATCAGCAGGGAGATTCCCTGAGCGCTGACCTGCAGATCGCCGGCCCGGCTTGTGATCAGGTCTTCACCTCGATCGGGAAAGGCATTCGGGTATTCACAAAAAAGACCGCTGAGTTTCTGGGGGCAGGCCAGCAGACGATCCATGTCGTCCCGAAGGCCCGGAAACCCCTCCCTCAGGGCCGGAATCAGGCGCGCGGCCATTTCTTCCCATGGATCATCAGGAGAGAGGATCTCCAGTTGACGGATCAGCGTAACACCGCAGTGAAAACGGGTTTTGTCGATGGCAGCCGGTGCCGTTTTCGCCAGCTTTATGCTCTCCAGCAGACGCATCCGCTCGATCAGCAGCGGTCGAAAGGCGTTCAGCAGCTCCCGGTTATGGGGATTTTTTTCGATTTCACGGGCGATGATCCCTCGGAGCGTGTCCACCCTGTCGTTTTCCATTTTCGCCATGTCAAAATCCTTTTTTGACTACTTCCGTATAAGATGGGAGCGTGAAGTGTCAAGAGATATGTCATGATTGACATAGAATTCCAGGTTGACATTCTTTGAAAGGTCCTGTAATGAGCCAAACGTAACATATATCAAGGTTAACATAATCGAGAACGACAAATGGAGGTGCAACAATGATGAAACGCATTTTAGAGATCGCGCTTCTTCTGCTTCTGCTTGCCGGTCCTGTGCTGGCCGGCGACAAAATCAGCGCTGCCGTCGCCGCGAACTTCATCGATGCCTTCAAGGAGATCGCCCAGTCCTTTGAAGCTAAGACAGGTGTAGCCGTGGAGGCAACTTATTCCTCAACCGGACAATTGTACGCTCAGATCAAGAACGGCGCTCCCTACGACGTGTTCCTGGCGGCCGATGAAGAGCGGCCCGCGTTGCTCCGCAGGGAAGGCCTGGCCGAGGTCCCCTTCGTTTACGCCAATGGCCGGGTGGTGCTCTGGACCGCAAAGAAGGAAAACTGCGGCGCTAGGAGCTGGATGGACGTAGCGGCGAACCCGGGACTGAAGAAGATCGCCATTGCCAACCCGAAGACCGCCCCCTATGGCGCGGCTGCAATGGCGGCGCTGGAGAAGACCGGCATGCTGAAAAAAGTCGAGGAGAAGCTTGTCTTCGGCCAGAACATCACCCAGGCATTTCAGTATGCGGCAACGGGAAGCGTGGATGCCGGATTCTGCGCCCTGTCCTCCACCCTGTCGGAAGAGGGGCGGAAAGGCTGCTCCTTTTCCGTTGAGGAAGCGCCGGCCATCATTCAAAGCGCCTGCCTGCTGAAAAGGACAGCCCGTCAGAAAGATGCTCAGGAATTCATCCGGTTTCTCTCATCGCCGGAGGCCGGCGCGATAAAAATGAAGTACGGGTACCGGTGACCGATGGATTGGACGGCGCTTTTTCTTTCGCTCAAACTGGCCTTGGTGGCGACGACGATTCTGATGCTGCTCACGGCGCCCCTGGCCTGCCTGCTTGCCTTCAGCCGCATGCCGGGCAAGGCCTTCCTCGAGGCCTTTGTCAACCTGCCGCTGGCCATGCCGCCGACGGTCGTCGGGTTTTACCTGCTCCTCCTGATGGGTCCGGAGGGCAGCCTCGGACGCCTCTGGACCGGCATCACCGGATCGCCGCTTCTTTTCACCTTTGCCGGGATTGTCATTGCATCAATCATCTACAGCATCCCCTTTGCCCTGCAGCCCATGCGGGCGGCATTTGAAAAGGTCGATCCCCGGCTGATCGAAAGCGCCCGGGTGCTCGGCCTGCCGGCGCCGGCCATCTTTGCCAGAGTCATCCTCCCGAACAGCCTGAACGGGATCGCCGCTTCGGCCATCCTGGTCTTCCTTCATGCCCTGGGCGCGTTCGGCGTCATCCTCATGGTGGGCGGAAGCGTCCCGGGGGAAACGCGGGTCGCTTCCATCGCCATTTACGAGGCCGTCGAGACGCTTCAATACCGAAGCGCAGCCATGATGTCCCTGGCTCTGCTGCCGATCTGTTATGTCTTTCTTCTTGTCGTTCATCGTCTGACCCGGAGCAGCTCGCAATGAATCTTCAAATCCGCGTCCGCAAACGGCTTTCACAATTCGATCTTTCACTCGATATCGTCTGTCCTGGGCAGAGGATGACCGTGGTCATCGGTCCCTCCGGGGCCGGCAAGACCACCCTGATGCGCATCATTGCCGGACTGGAAAGGCCAGAAGAGGGTTTCATTCGCTTCGGCAATGAGGTGTGGCTTGACACAGCCAGGAGGATTTTTCTGCCGCCACGGAAGAGGCGGCTCGGCTATGTCTTTCAGGATTATCCCCTCTTCCCCCATCTGAATATCTATGAAAACGCCTCTTTTGCCGCCGGCGCCGGGAAAAAAGGCGTGCGAAAGCTCCTGGCGCGTTTCGGGATCGGACATCTGGGGGACAGCAAACCGAATGCCGTATCGGGCGGGGAGCGTCAGCGCTGCGCCCTCTGCCAGGCCCTGGCAAGGGAGCCCCGGCTGCTCCTGCTCGATGAGCCCTTTTCGGCCCTTGATGTCTTCACCCGCAGGGACCTGCGGGACCAACTGCGTCAGATGAAGGAGGATCTGTCCATCCCCATCGTCTATGTGACCCACGATGTCAACGAAGCCCTGTATCTGGCGGATGATCTTCTTCCCATCGTCGACGGCCGGGTGGACCCGGAGTGGATGCAGCGGTCGATCACAAGGGCGGATTCCCGAAGATCCGACCGGACGAAGGCCGTCCGTGAACCCAGGCTGTCCCTTGCATATTGAAAATAAGGAGTGTGCACACTTATGCGAATCGGTTCCTATTCCTATGACGAGTACGTTCATCTGGTGAAATCCTTTCACGGCAGCCTTGCGCCGGGCCTGGTCATCGGCGGTTTCATCGTGGACACGGCCCTGAAAAACCTTCCGGAAGGGGAATTTTTCGATGCCATCTGCGAGACAGCGGTCTGTCTGCCGGATGCCGTGCAACTGCTGACCCCCTGCACGATCGGGAACGGCTGGATGAAGATTTTCGACACGGGCCGGTTCGCCGTGACCCTGTACGAGAAGGAAAGCGGGGAGGGCGTGCGGGTTTATCTGGACGCGCAGAAGCTGAAGCCGTGGCCGGAGTTTAATGCCTGGTATTTCAAGCTCAAGCCGAAACGGGAGCAGGATTTCGAAAAGCTGATGACGCAGATCAAGGAAGCCGGCGCATCGATCCTGAGCCTGCAGCGGGTCCGGGTCAGGCCGGAGTACCTCGTCAAACGGCGCCTGGGGCCTACCGCCGTCTGCCCGTCCTGCGGCGAGGCCTATCCGCTGCGGGACGGGTCGCCCTGTCTGGCCTGCCAGGGCCGCTCGCCCTATGTCATCGAAGGTCAATAGCCTTTCAACGGTCATCCACGGAAATCAGCGGAAAGGAGGGGGCATGGAGATCCGGTACAAGATCTGGCTCGAGAAGGATGGAAAGGTCATCTTCGGGCAGGGGCGCGAGAAGCTGTTCGAGGCCATTGACGAATTTCACAGCCTCAACGCGGCGGCGAAGAAGCTCAACATGTCCTACCGCGCCGCTTGGGGGCGACTGCGGGCCTCCGAAGAGCGGATGGGCGTCAGGCTCATCGAGAGCGACACCGCCAAAAAGGGCATGACGCTGACGCCGGCCGCCAGGGTTCTTCTGGACAAATTCCGCCAACTCGAAAAGGAAGCCGACGCCTACCTGCGGAAGACGGGCCGGGAACTTTCCGCCCTCGTGGAGACTGGAGCGGGATCGAATCCGGGCGGCGGAAAAAAAGTTTGACTGACGGGAGTCCATGTCTCTGAAGGGCGCTGTTGCAACCCCTCAGAGAGACTTTCCCTCCTTCACATTCCATTGCCTGCCCCGCTCAGGCTACCTTTTCGATGGCCACCGCGCAGGCCTTGTATTCCGCCGTCTGGGTAATCGGGTCATAGGCGGGATTCGTCAGCCAATTTGCGCACCCCTCGCGGAAGTGGAAGGCCATCCACACCAGTCCTTTCGGGACCTGGTCGGTCACTTTGGCCTTGACGACCACTTCTCCGCGCCTCGATTTGACCCGGATCATCTCCCCGTGTTCGATTCCGTATGCGTCCGCATCGGCCCTCGAGATATCGGCCGTTTCCTCGTTCAGCAGTTCGTCGATTCCGGCCGACCGTCCGGTCTGGGTCCTCGTATGGTAATGATAAAGGCGGCGGCCCGTGCTCAGCACTAGCGGATATTCGGCATCAGGCACCTCCGCCGGCGGGGTCCAGTCGACCGGCGTCAGGACGCCGAGGCCGCAGGTAAAGCACCCTTCCCTGTGCAGAACCGCCGTTCCCTCATGGTCGAGGCTCGGGACCGGCCACTGGAGACCGTCCTTTTCCAGCCGGGAGTATTTGATGCCGGCCATGGAAGGCGCCAGTTGGGAAACCTCGTTGTCCCAGATGTCCCTGGCGCTTCTTGACTTCCAGGTGTGCCCCATCCGCTTGGCAATCTCCCGGAATATCCACCAGTTCGGTTTGGCCTCCCCGGGCGGCGGACTTGCGGTACGCACCCGGTTGACTCGCCGCTCGCTGCTCGTGAAGGTGCCGTCGTTTTCGCTCCAGGCCGCCGCCGGGAGGATCACATGTGCAAACCGGGTCGTCTCCGTCGGGAAGATGTCCTGGCAGACGAGGAATTCCGCTGAACTCAGACAGTGCTCCACATGGCGGATGTCCGGCTCCGTGTTGGCCAGGTTCTCACCGAAGACATAAAAGGACTTGACCTTCCCGTTCAGCAGGCCGTCGATCATCTGGGGGATCATGAGTCCGGGCTTCCCGGGAAGCTGCGGCACCCCCCAGACCGCCTCGAATTTGGCCCGGATCTGGGGGTTGTCGACGCGCTGATAACCGGGCAAGACGTTGGGCAGCGCCCCCATATCGCAGGCCCCCTGGACGTTGTTCTGTCCCCGGAGCGGATTGACCCCGCCGCATTCGAAACCGACATTTCCCAGGAGCATCTGCAGGTTCGCGCAGGACAGCACGTTCCCGACGCCGCAGGTGTGCTCGGTGATGCCCAGTGTGTACATGAGCATGGCCGGACGGGTCGCGGCCAGGCGTCGCGCCACCTCCCGAATCGTTTCGGCGCCGACGCCGCTGATCTCGGCGGCCCGCTCCGGAGGATACGCCATCACCCTGCTCTTCAGTTCCTCAAAACCCACCGTGCAGGATTCGACATAGTTCCGGTCGTACAGATCCTCCTGAATGAGCACGTGCATCACGCCGTTGAGGAAGGCCACGTCCGAACCGACCCGAATCGGAACGTGAAGATTGGCGAATTCGGCAAGGCCGCTCCTCCGTGGGTCAACCACGATGAGCTGGGCGCCTCCCAGCACGGCGTCCTTGACGAAGGTGGCGGCCACAGGGTGGGCTTCCGTCATGTTCGTGCCGATGGCCAGGATCATTTTCGCCTTGTGAAAATCGGAAAAGGAATTCGTCATTGCGCCGGAGCCGAAAGAAGTCGCCAGACCGGCGACAGTCGGAGCGTGTCAGGTCCGGGCGCAGTGATCGATGTTGTTCGTTCCGATCACCGCGCGAAACAGCTTCTGCATCTGATAGGAGTCTTCGTTGATGCTCCGGGCGCAACTGACGCCGGAGATGGCATCCGGTCCGTCCCGTTCGATGATTTCCTTGAATTTTGCGGCCACCAGGTTCAGGGCTTCATTCCAGCTCGCTTCTCGAAAGTTTCCGTTCTCCCGAATCAGAGGCCGTGTGAGACGGTCTTCTGAATAGATGAAATCGTACCCGAAGCGTCCCTTCACGCACAGCCTGCCCCGGTTTGGCTCTGCGTCCTCTACGGCGGTGACCTTGACAATCCGACTGTCTTTGACATGGAGCAGTTGCTGGCAGCCCACGCCGCAGTAGGGGCAGGTGGTCCGGATCTTTTCCGTTTCCCAGGGGCGCCCCAGACCCCGGGCCTTTTTCTCTGTCAGGGCGCCCACCGGACAGACCTCCACGCACTGGCCGCAGAAGACGCATTCGCTGTCGTGATAGGGGCGGTCCCCCCCGGTGACGATCTTGCTTCGCTTCCCGCGGTAGCCGTAGCTGATAGCCCGGTTGGCCATGACTTCATTGCAGGCCTGCACGCAGCGGCCGCAAAGGATGCAGCGGCTGAAATCTCGGACGATGAAGGGGTTCTCATCCTCCGTCGGGTACTGCTTCTCCTCGCGGCTGAACCGCGGCTCGGTGATTTTGTAGAAGTACGCCAGGTCCTGCAGGCGGCAGTTCCCGTTTGCCTCGCAGATCAGGCAGTCATGCCGGCCGCTGGCCAGCAGCAGTTCGACATTCAGCTTGCGAGCGCCGTGGACCCTCTCCGTCTCCGAGAAGACTTCCATGCCGGGGCTGACCGGCGTGGAGCAGGCGGCGACGAGCGAACGGGCGCCGCTGACCTCGACCAGGCAGATGCGGCAGGCGCCCGTGGGGGTCGAGCCCTTCAGGTAGCAGAGTGTGGGAATCTCGACGCCGCCGTTGCGTGCCGCGTCCAGTATGGATTGGCCTGGCTTGAAGACAGACTCTTTTCCGTTCAGGATAAATGTTGTACCGCCCATGATCGCCTCCGTAATCGCTTGTGTTACAAAATACATAATATATGTCATATTTGACATATATTTAATGCGATTCATACAACCATGGAAGCATAGATGTCAATACACAAAAAAGAAATGCAGAAATGAGGCGAGAGTCCGGAATCAGCCTAACTGTGCCGTTGATTTCAGGTGTGCCGCGGTCATTGCCTGGGAGAAGGCGCCTCGTTCCGGCCGGACAGATTTACAGGGCAGGAAGCGGTTTGCTCCGTGCAACCCGTTCCGGCTGTTCGACCGGAGACGGGGATGGGAGTGTCCGCTTATGAAGTGGCGTCGCCGGATAGGTCAGTTTTTTTGTGAGGTGTGTTTTTTATGAAAAGGTTGGTCGTTTCGAGCCAGGGGCGCATGGCCCGCGTTCCGCCGCCGGCGCTGACGATTCGGAGGACGCCTGCGGCGTCGCGGATGCGAACGCCGCCTAGATGGTGAATGGGAGTGTCGGCGAAGAGTTCGGGGATCATGGGGGTCGAAGGTCCCAGCAGGACGGTGTGGCGGGAATCGCCCAACCCGGCCAGGATTTCTTCCAGGCTGTCGTA
>CAYWTL010000019.1:0-33820 GCA_964460245.1 uncultured Syntrophaceae bacterium
AGATCCACGCGAGAGCCCCTCTCCCCAATCCCGGGAGCGGGGCTCTCGCGCTTTCAGCAGCACTGCACCTGCAGGATCACGTACCGGTCCTGAAAGTCCTTGTTGATGTGAATCAGGTGGCCCGCACGGCGCCGGCCGATGAACATCGCGACGCCGCAGGCCGTCGTGGCGTTCAGATGCCCGCATTCCCTTACATAGTCCAACTCCCCGTCGTGCCGGACTGCCGTTTTCCAGGTTTCCCGTTCTTCCGGGCCGACGGCGATGCCGAAGGAAAGGAACGCCGGCCGGAGGAATTCCCGGCTGTTTGCCTCCAGCCAGTCCAGGCCGTCCGGTTTTCCCCGGAAGGACCGGATCGCCTTCACTTCCCCAAGGGCGCCTTGCCTTTCACGGGTCAGGTAGAGCCAGCAGCTCCGGTCGACCTGGTTAACCTGGTCCAAGGCAAGGCCGGATTTCTCCCGGAAATGGGATTCCGATGCCGTCGCCTCGTCCACGCTCCCGGCAAGGGCCGACCGGACGGTCCGAAGATCCATGTCCGCCTTCAGCAATTCCAGGGTCCTTTCGAAGGAAAGGTTCTGGCTGGAGACGGACAGGTTCCGTCCGGTCAGGTTCAGACCCTGGGCGACGTAGAAGGATGCCGTGTTGGCCATGGTGTTGATGAAATTGTAGGGCATGGGAAGGCGGTGCTGGCGGTAAATCTGGCACAGGACGCTTTCCGTGTCCCCCAGGTTGCCATGCTCCGTCGCGAGGTAGATGGCCGTTTCGGGGCTGATCCGCTGATCGCGCGCGCAGCGATGCGCGCCGATCAGGGCCAGCAGCACGAACTTGTTGATGCGGCGAAAGTGGATGTCCGTATGGCGCTTCAGCTCCTCCTTCAGGGCTTTGACATCCACGGGCGCGCTCAGGAATGTGGAGGCGTTATGGATGAACATCGGTGCGATGCCCCCGGTTGGAGAGGATCAGCGAGGTGCAGTTCCCGCCGAACCCGAAATAGTTGAGCATAAAATTTCCGTCTCGGACGGCCAGCGGCTCGGCCAGCGGCGTCACTCCCAGTTCCCTGTCCGGAACGGCGAATCCCGGTGTGGCGGGAATGAAGCCCCGCTTGACCGATTCCGTGAGCAGGATCATTTCCACGACTCCCGACGCGCCGACCGTGTGCCCGACATACGGCTTCAATCCCGTAACGGGGGGCAGCCGGTCGCCGAAAACCTGCTTCATCCCGTTGCACTCGGTCCGGTCGTTCATGTCACTGCCCGTGGCATGGGCCTTGACGGCGTCGATTCCGCGGGCGCCGAGGCCGGCGCACTGCAGGGCCTGGCGGATCACCGCGGCGATCACATCACCCGTCTCGGCGTGGGTGGTCACATTGAAGGTGTCACAGAGGGTTGCGCCGCCCCGATAATGGAAGTCCGCTTCGCGTTTTCGCTTCCGGTCGAGTACGACGGCGCCGCAGGCCTCCCCCATGATGATCCCGTCCCGGTTCCGGTCGAAGGGCCTGTAAACGAAGGGTGCGGTCAGCTTCAGGGATTCGAATCCGTAAAAGCCCGTATTGTTGAAGAGATCGTAGCCGATGACCAGTGCTTTTTCCAGGGATCCGGTTGCGATCATGGAGGCGGCGTAAAGAAAGGCATTGGCGCTCGAGGTGCAGGCCGTCGCGAAGGTGTAGCAAGGGCCCTGAATGTTGAAATGCCTCGCCGTCTTGTCGGCGATGGTCCCGTAGCCGAAGGAGGCCCGGGAGAACAGGTCCAGGGCGTCGGAATCGGATGCGGCGTAGTAGGATTCGTAGATCGGGATGTCGATGGATGTCGAACCGAAGAAAATCGCCAGGCGCTCGATCTCCCGGGGCATCAGTCCGGAATCGGCAATGGCTCTGGAAACGGTATCGAACAGGATCTCGTAGAAGCGGCCTTGCTGGTCCTGGGGGCGGGCGACGTTCCGGTGAATCCGGTAATAGGGGCGCGCCTCGCTCATTCCGGCCAGGGCCAGGGGGATGAAATCCGCGACCGCCTTCTTCCGCCGCACCTGCGCCAGGATGCCGTCCAGGTCTTCCCCCAGAGAGCAGATCAGGGATTTCCCCGTAATGAAGGCGGAATGCTTCAAACCGTCACTCCGGCTTGATGAAGTCCGCGAAGGAGTTGATGGAGGTCATGACCCGCCGCATCTCCTTGCTGTCCGTGATCGCGATCCCGAACTCCTGCTGGACGGCGATGGAGATCTGCAGGGCGTCGATCGAATCGAGCCCCAGTCTCGAGCTCCGGCCGAACAGGGCCGCGTCATCGTCGATCTCACGGACGTCGATCCGGTCCGCCAAGTCGCAGGCCTCGACGATCAGCCGCTTCAGCGCCGTCTTGAAATGTTCGTCCAGGGAGCCTTTCATAAAACGCCCTTTCCTTTGAATTCCCTGTTGAGGACCAGGGCGGTCAGAAGCAGCGTCACCACTCCCAGCGCCAGCAGCAGAAGGGATTCGGGCAGAACATCCCGAATGCCCCCGTCGCGGAGAAAGATGTCCAGAAAGCCTTCCATGCCCCAGGACATGGGCGAGAGATCGGATAGCCGCTGCATGAAATCGGGCATGACGAATTTCGGGATCATGATCCCGCCGACGGCCCCAAAAATAATGTTCAGAAGGCCGCCGATGGTGGTTGCCTGCTCCGTGGTCCCCGCGATGGAGGCGATCAGCAGCGCGACCGCGATGGAGCTGAAACTGACGCTCGCCGCGATCAGCAGAAGCCCTCCCGGGGAGTGCCCGGGTGTCAGCGCGGTCCCCCCCAGAAGCGGGACTCCGTACATGCCGATCAGAATCATGATTGCCGCCTGGATCAGGTTGATCAGGAAATAGGGGGCCATTTTCCCGAAAAGGAGATAAAATCTCGGTATGTTGATGCTCTTCAGCCTGGCAAAGGTACCCTGCGCCCGCTCGGCGATAAAGGTGTTGGAAATGGGAATCACGATAAAAAACATGGAAAACACCAGCCAGGCGGGCACGCTCTGCTGCACGGCGCTGGGGATCCGGTGATCCCTCCCGTGCCGGTAGACGTATTGGACGTCCATCGACCGGTCCGGATATTCCAGGAGCTTCTCCCGGTCGATGCCGGCCAGCGCCAGCCATTGCTCGTGGCTCCTCGCGAAATGGCCGATCCTCATTTTCGCCAGATTGCCGGCAAGAACGTTCCGCAGCGCCAGTTGTGCATGGGCGCCGACGGCCGGATCGACCAGGAGGGTCAGCGGCTTCCCCTCCGCTTCACCGCCTATGCCGGACACGTAAGGGGAAAAGCGGTCCGTCAGGATGAAGGCGAACTTGCAGTCCTGTTCGTACATCTTCGCGGTGATCTCATCCACCGTGCTGTCCGAAGCGAGTGGGTGGAGCCTCAGGGTGTTCAACTCGCCCAGGGCCTTCAGGAATTCCCCGGCGGCCGCCCCCCGGTCCCGGTCCGCCACCAGGATGTCGATTCGCGCCGGGGCGTGAAGATCGAAGAGGTCCCGCATGGCGAGCGACATGATCAGGATGAAGACTGCCGGCATGACGAAGAGCACGCCCACGGCGTGGACATCCCGCCCGATGACCAGGAACTCCTTTTTCAGGATTCGCAGGATGCGATTCACGGGTCCCTCAACGCTTCGTTCGTCAGGTTCAGAAACAGGTCCTCGAGGCTCTTGCGCCCGAACGCCATGTCCCGGATTTCGACCCCCTCCCGTTCAAAGAGTCGAAAGACCTCCGTCATGTTGGTCAGGAAATGTTCATCCCGGTCGACCAGGATGCCCTTCGGTCCGATCTGAATGCCACGCATCCGCGTCAGCTGGTCGCGAAGCGGCGCCTTCGGGAGATCCACTTGAATGGAAACCCTTTCGGTCTGTGTCAGAATCGCCTCCCTGCGGCCGTTCAGGACGATGCGACCATCGTCGATAATGGCGATGTCGTCGGAAATCTGTTCGATCTCATCCATGTAGTGCGAGGTGTAGATGATCGTGGTTTTTTCCTCCCGGTTGATTTTTCGAATCGTTTCCAGGATGTAATTCCTGGATTGGGCATCCACGCCCACCGTGGGTTCGTCGAGGTAGAGGATCCGCGGACTGTGGAGCAGGCCGATTGCCAGGTTCAGCCTTCGCTTCATCCCGCCCGAATATTTCTCCGCTTTTTTGTGAAGGAAGGAATGCAGGCTGCCGACGTCGACGGCACGGTCCATGCGGTCCCTCAGCATCCTTCCCTTGAGGCCGTAAAGGGCCCCGAAGTACTCCAGATTTTCACGGGCGGTCAGCGCAGGATAGAAGGCGAAGGTCTGCGGCACGATGCTGCATTCAGACTGGATTGCCTTCAGATCCCGGTCCAGGTCCCACCCGTTGACGAGCACCCGTCCCCGGTCTTTTCGAACGATGCCGGTCAGGATCGACACCAGTGTCGTCTTGCCGGCGCCGTTGGGCCCCAGCAGTCCGAGAATCGCTCCCTCCCGCACGGGAAGGAAAATGTCGTTCAGGACCGGTCTTCGGTCATAGAATTTAAAGAGGTGTTCGATCTCGATCATTGGTCCGTTTTGTCTTCATCCGTGTCCGCTCCCTTCCAATCCCTTTCGCGAATCGGCAGAAGCGCTTCTCCGCGCGGCCGGCCGCTGAAAGACAGAGCAGACGCGGCAGCCGGACGCGCTGCGGGGGGAATCCGAAGCGATTCGACTCCCTATCAGAAGTCCGTTGAAAATAGAAGAGAAACTTTCAATAATTGTGCTTGACGCCGGAGAAATATTCATAATAAGAACGGCGAAAATCAACCGGGCAGGATGGGAGAAACCACCCGATGGAGACGATGGTGGAAGTCCGGATCGAAGACCTTATTCCGCACCGCAGCCGCATGAAATGGGTCGATGACGTGCTGGAAATCAGCGATGTTCTGGCCAGGACGTCTTCGCGGGTGACGGAGCGGTGGCCGCTGGATGAAACGTGTGCGGCGGCCCCGGTTGTTCTCATTGAGCTGATTGCCCAGACGGCCGGCGTTCTGGAAGGCTGGAAGTCGAGGGGGAAAGGCGGCAGGCCGGAAAAGAGCGGATGGCTGGTGGGCATCAAGAAATGCGATTTTTTCGTTGACCGGGTTCCCCTTCAGACCCGGCTGACCACAACCGTCCGCAGGCTTTACGCGCTCGAAGCCTACGCCGTGTTTGAAGGGGAAGTGGCGTCGGAGTCCGCGCCTCTGGTCCGGGCGGAGTTGCAGGTCTTCCGGACCGAAACGGAACAGGGCGCGAACGTGAATCCATGATCGCGGGGGGGCGAATTTCATGAGTGATCGGAAGGTTGCCATCGTGACGGGAGGCGCCAGGGGCATCGGCCGGGCGATTTCCCTCGAGCTGGCCGGCGCCGGCTATTACATTGTCGTGAACTACCGGTCCAACGACGAGGCGGCGGCGGAGACGCTGCAGATGATCCAGGCAGGCGGCGGGGACGGCGAGCTGGCCCGGTTCGACGTGCGCGATGCCGAAACGGCGGCCGGTTGCCTGCAGGGCATATTGTCCCGTTTTAAAATAGTCGAAATTCTGGTCAACAATGCGGGGATCACGGCGGACGGCCTG
Organism: uncultured Syntrophaceae bacterium; assembly: GCA_964460245.1. Taxonomy (GTDB): domain Bacteria; phylum Desulfobacterota; class Syntrophia; order Syntrophales; family Fen-1087; genus JAXDBM01. The sequence continues at coordinate 5,550 of CAYWTL010000019.1, forward strand.
TTCATCATGATGCCCGACCCGGACTGGAACAGCGTGATCGACACGACCCTTCGGGGATTCTACAATGTCACGAAACCCGTTTTGAAGAGAATGCTTCGCAACAAGCGGGGCTCCGTCGTTTCCATATCCTCCGTCGCCGCACTCGTTCCCAACCGGGGCCAGGCCAACTATTCGGCGGCGAAGGGAGGGCTGATCGCTGCAAACCGCTCGATCGCCGCGGAAGTGGCCCGGATCGGCATTCGGATGAATGTCGTCGCACCCGGCCTAATCGAAACGGAGATGATCCGGGACGCCCCGGTCGAGCGGATCAAGGATGTCATTCCCATGGCCCGGATCGGCAGGCCCGAGGAAGTGGCGAAGGTGGTCCGCTTCCTCTGCTCCGAAGACGCCTCCTACATCACCGGCCAGACCATCTCGGTCAATGGCGGCATGTTCTGAGGAAGGGTGGATCGGGCGTTCATGATGCGCGTACGGCTTCCATTCCAATGGTTCGGCTTCGCCCTGCTGGCCGGATGCCTCCTGCTGGCCGGCTGGTCGGACAGCTGGGAGGAGATCCGCCGAGAATCGGCCGGCATCCGTTCCGTCGCCGCGCCTTTTACCCAGAAAAAGCGGATGAAAATCTTGGCCCGGCCCCTGGTTTCCGAGGGGCGGTTCTACTTTCAGGGTCCCGATTCGCTCCGCTGGGAGTACACGACGCCGGTCCGGAGCATCCTGCTGATGCACCGGGGAACGGTCCGGCGGCACGTTTTTTCAGGTGGTGAATGGCTGGAGGAAAGCGGCGAGCGGCTGCAGGGCATGGGCGTCGTGATGCAGGAGATCGGCCGGTGGCTCCACGGCAGGTTTGATGAGAATCAGGCCTTTGCGGCGACATTGGTCGGCGGGTCGCCGGCCCGAATCATCCTCAGGCCCCGGGAACCTTCGTTTGCCCGCATGATCCAACGCATCGAACTGACCCTTTCTTCCCGGCCCGGCGTCATTCGGTCCATCACGATCGTCGAGAGCGAGGACACCGTCACACTGCTGGAGTTCCGTGATGTGAAGATCAACCAGGAGCTTCCGGCCGCTCTTTTCCAGGGTCTCCCATGAGCGGGAAGCCTTTCCGCCCGGAATCCCGCCGCGCGCGGCTGAGGGGCCGAAACATCGGGTTCCTGCTGCTGCCCCTGGTTCTGGCGGCCTGCGCCGGCCTTCCGGAAATCCGGCCGTCAACGCTTCCCGGCCAAGCGGACATTCGGGAGCGTTGCCGTTCGTTCTTTCCCGACGGGCCCCATGCATTCACTCATGTCGTCGAAGCGAGGCTGCCCGATGAATCCCGAATGTCGGCCATGGGCGTCGTTCTTGTCGATCCGTCCCGGGAGTCTGTCCACAGCGTGATCATGACCGTCGAGGGGTTTGTCCTGTTTGACGCGCGACATCAGGGGGGACTGACGGTCAACCGGGCGGTCGGTCCCTTCGCTTCGCCGGATTTCGCGGAAAAGGTTATGGCGGATGTCCGGCTCGCCTTTCTGCCGCCTCCCGGCCGTCCGACCGCCGCAGGCCTGCTGGAAAACGGATTTCCCGTCTGCCGCTACGAGGACGATGCCGGCCTGGCGCGTGACGTGCTGGTCGGCAGGGATTTCGCGTGGGCGGTCCATCAGTACGACGGCAGCCACGGCATCACCCACCGGGTCAGGGCCTACTCGCAAAACGCGGCGGGAATTCCCGAGAGGATCGAAATTTCCCGTCATCTGTTCCCGAGCTATGGACTGAAGCTGACGTTGCTGCAGGCGGAACGGATCCCCGGCGACGATGCGCGGTTGAAGCCTTGAGGCGGTTGTCTTCGCCAGGGGTAATGTCATCCTGGCGCCGGGGTGCGGGCCGAGAACCGGGGTCAGGCCGTCCGGCGGCCGTCCCGGGCCGAAAAAGGAAAAACCATGAAATTCAGACTGATCTATCCGAAGTGGAAAAAACTGGACCGGCAGACGGAGTTCCATCTGCCGCCGCATGGTCCGGTCGTGTTTGCGGCAGCGCTTCCCGAGGGGATCGACGTCGAGTTCATCGATGAAAATGTCGAACCCATTCCGGACGACGACCAGACGGAGTTCGTCGGCATTTCCATGATGCTGACCGCCCAGGCGAAGCGGGGGTGGGACATCGCCGACCGCTACCGGCAGCGGGGCGTCAAGGTCATCTGCGGCGGGATTGCCGCGATGCTCCACGCCGAGGAGACGATGCTCCACGCGGATTCGGTTTTCCTCGGCGAAGCGGAAGGGCGAATGGAGATGGTCTTCGAGGACTTCCGGCACAACCGGTTGCGGAAGGTCTACGATTACCGGAGCGATCATCCGCCGATCGAATCCGTCGGCCCGGCCCGGCGGAGCATCCTGAATTACGGACGGTACAACTACAAGGGCGTGCAGATGGTCGATCTCGTTCACGCCTCTCGAGGGTGCCGGTTCAACTGCTATCCCTGCTGCGTGAGCTATCTCGGCGGCCGCAAGTTCAGACCCCGTCCGATTGACCGGGTCATGGAGGAACTGGCCGGCATCGACAACAACCGGCTTTTTGTCGTGGACAATTCGCTTGCCCAGGACAAAGCCTGGGAACTCGACCTCTTCCGGGAAATGATCCCGCTCAAGAAAAAATGGTGCTGCCACCCCATCGAGAACGACGACGAGGTGCTGGACCTGGCGGCGAGGGCCGGGGCCTGGTATGTCTATCAGGCCGTCTTCGACACCTCCGACTACATTCGGGACCGGATTCAGCGCTACCACGATTACGGGATCGGCGTCGAGGGAACCGTTCTGCTCGGGATGGACCATCACACGGAGGACTACATTAAGCGGCTGATCGATTTCCTGATGGAGATCGATCTCGATCTCGCCGAATTCACCGTGCTGACTCCGTTCCCGCATACGCGCGCCTTCGAAGACCTCTCGAGGGAAGGCCGGATCCTGTCCGACGACTGGGACGATTACACGACCGACAGGGTCGTTTTCAGGCCCAGACATCTGTCGCCGGAAAAACTGCAGGAGCTCTATGCCTTTGCCTGGGACCGTTTCTACCGCGAGGAGTCCCAGGCCATCAAGATGTACAAGCTGTTCAAAAAGGTGATTGAAAAGGAGAAAGCCGATCTGACATTCCGGCCGCGGGAAAGGAAGCTGGCCTTCCGCCGGTTCGGCAACGAAGCAAAAGATGGGTGAGAACAAGAGCTTTGAAATCCGGAAAAAGGTTCCCTTCTATGACCTCGATCCCATGCAGATCGTCTGGCACGGGAATTACCTGAACTACTTCGAGGACGCCCGACGGGCCCTGCTCGATCACATGGGCGTCGACCTCTACCAGTACTATGAGCGGACGGGAATCATCTTTCCGATCATTCGGACCGCCACGAAGCACATCTACCCACTTCGCTACGGGGACGAGTTCATCTGCAAGGCGATCATTGTGGACGCTCGCTTCAAGCTCGTCGTTGATTTCGAGATCCGCCTGGCGGCGGACGGGAAAGTGTGTGCCCGGGGGCGGACGGAGCAGGTGGCCGTTCAAGCGCCGGCGATGGAGATCCTGCTCCGGGTTCCCGATGAGATCCGCACCATTCTGGGATTCTGACATGGCATCCGATTTTCAGCAGGCCATCGTGGCCGGCGTCGAGCGGCTTTCCGCCTGGGCGGAGCTCCTGGACCGGATCAACGTGTTCCCCGTGGCCGACGGCGACACGGGGCGCAACCTGGTCGTCAGCCTCGCGCCCCTCCGCCGGTACGACGGGGACCGCGGCAAGGTGACCCGCGCGCTGCTGCTGTCGGCGCGCGGGAACTCCGGAAACATCGCCAATCGCTTCATGACCGAATTCGTTCAAGCGGATTCCGCTGAGACCCTTCGGGCGGCTGCCGAGCGGGGGAGTCGGCAGGCCCGGCAGGCCGTCCACGATCCCCGGCCCGGCACGATGCTGACCCTCTTCGATGCCCTCTCGGAGCATCTGGATGAAAATGTCCACACCCTTGAGGCCTCCTTCCGGGAGGAGGACCGGTGCGCGGAGAAGATGCTTCTGGATCTGTGGGGCAGGGAGATGCTGGGCCGGCTGGAGGAGACAGTCCGGTCCACGCCGGATTTCCTCCCGAAGCTGAAAGAGGCCGGCGTCGTCGATGCCGGCGCCTTGGGCATGTTTCTCTATTTCGAGGGGTTTTTTCAACGGTTCCTCAGGATGGACGGTGATTTCCGCCCCGTGACGGCCGTCTTCCCGGATTCCCTCGCCGTATCCGGATCTTTTCGGGCGGAGGCCGAGTCGGGATACTGCGTGGATGCGGTGCTGGACAGCGGCCGGGAGGCGGAGGAGGCCGTCCGCAAGCTCTCCGCAGTGAGCGACAGCGTGGTGGTTACCCGGGACTCCGATTATCTGAAGATTCATCTGCACACGTCCGCACGGGGCGCCGTCCGAAGTAGAATGGCGTCTCTCGGCGCCGTTGTGAAATGGGAGGATGACGACCTGGGCGACCAGACCCGGCGGTTCCGGCAGACGGGCATCCGCCAGGCCGTTCACATCATGACCGATGCCGCGGGGTCGGTTACCCGGGATGACGCCCGGGTGCTGGGGATCACGCTTCTGGACAGCTATGTGACCAGCGGGGAAATCTGCCTGCCGGAGACGCACTTCGACCCGTTGCAGGTCTATGCCCGCATGCGGCAGGGCGTCCGGACCGTCACGTCGCAGGCTTCCGTTTTCGAGCGGCATCAGCGCTACGAAAGCGTCCTCGGCCTCCATGGAAAAGTCCTCTACCTCTGCGTCGGTTCGGTCTTCACGGGAAATTACGACGTTGCCATGCGGTGGAAGCAGACCCGCGACCCCGGCAACCGCCTGACCGTCATCGACACCTCCGCGGCTTCCGGCCGGCTCGGTCTGATCGTCCTGGTCGCCGCCCGGCTGTCCCTGCAGACTGCGGATTCGGAAGAGGTCGTCCGCTTCACGAAGGATGCCGTGGCACGCTGCGAGGAATACATTTTTCTGGACCGGCTCGAATACCTGGCCGCCGGAGGACGTTTGTCCCGGACGGGCGCCTTCTTCGGGGATGTCCTGCACATGAAGCCGGTCATCAGCCCGCTGGCCGAGGGGGCGAAAAAGGTCGGCGTTGTCAAGAACCGGGCCGGGCAGCTCGCCTTCGCACTGGACCGACTGAACCGGTCCCTGCCGGTGAACGGAAAAGCAATCCTGATGCTTGAATACTCCGACAACCGCCCCTGGGTCGAAGAGGCCGTCCGTCCGGAAATCGCCGCACGTTACCGGCATGCCGAGATCCTGGTGCGGCCCATTTCCCTGACAACGGGCGTGCACACCGGCCCGGGAACATGGGGACTAGCCTTTCTGGCGGAACGGTGAGGGATGGAACGATGCCTAACCTGTTCGGTTCAAAAGCAGCGGCCCGCAGTCCCGGCGAATTCGAAGCCGCGCCAGACGCCCGGAAGTCGGGGGAAGGCGGCGTCCGTTGCGCCCTGATCATTCCCCTGTACAACCATGAGGAAAAAGTTGCCGATGTCGTCCGGGAGGGGTTGATGCTGGGGTGGCCGGTGTTCGTGGTCGACGATGGATCGACGGATTCTTCCCGCGAGCGGATCCAGTCGATCGAGGGAATCACGATCCTGCGCCACCGGGTAAACGAAGGCAAGGGCGCGGCCATTCGGACGGGTTTTGCGGCAGCCGTGCAGGTGGCCGACTGGGTGGTCACGGTGGACGCCGACGGGCAGCATCATCCCGAGGATGCCCGTCGGCTCGTGCGGGCGATCCCGGTAAATCAGCGGCCCATTGTCGTCGGCCGGCGAGAGGGGATGTTCGGATCCGGCGTTCCCTGGACAAGCCGCTTCGGCCGGCAGTTCTCGAACTTCTGGGTTCGCCTTTCCGGCGGCCCCAGCCTGACGGATTCGCAAAGCGGTATGCGTCTCTATCCCCTGCCGGAGGCAATGAACCTGAAGGTGCGGGCGCGGCGTTTTCAGTTCGAGGTGGAGATCCTGGTGCGGGCGCGCTGGGAAGGCATGAACGTCCTTGAGGCGCCGGTCCGGGTCGACTATCGGCCGGGATCGGGGCGGGTGAGCCACTTCCGCCCCTTTGTCGATTTCATGCGGAATTCGAAGACCTTCAGCCGCCTGATCTTCATGCGGATCCTGGTCCCCTCGTTTATTCGGAGAAAGTGCCTGTGACGGACCGGCAAGATGGGATTGTTCTCGGCCCGAAGCGCCGGACCCCGAAAGCGGAGCTCGACGGCCGTGCAAGGGCCCTGCAGGGCCGCATGGCGCAGAAGGGCATCGACAGTGCGCTCATCGTGCAGAACGCGGACCTTCTCTACTTCGCCGGGACCGTGCAGCCCTCCTTTCTTTTCGTGCCTGCCACGGGCGAGCCTCTGCTCTTCGTGCGAAAGAATCCGGGCCGCGCCCGGGAGGAATCGCAACTGAGCCTCATCATTCCGGTGGACAGCCCCTGCGACCTGCCGGGGTTCCTGGAAGGATATGGCGGAAGGCGAACGGCAAGGCTGGGGATGGAGCTCGACGTCCTGCCGTCGAACCTGGCCGCGCGCTTTCAGAGGCTTTTGTCGCCGGAGGAGGTTGTCGATATCTCTCCCGCCGTTCAGGCTGTCCGGGCCGTGAAGAGCGCCTATGAAATCGGCCTGATCGGGGAGGCCGCGACAATGGCGGACTTCATGTTCGGGACGGCCAGGGGTTCCCTCCGCTCCGGGATGACCGAGCTGGAACTGGCCGGCCGGATCGAATCGGCAGCGCGGGCGCGCGGGCACCAGGGATTCGTGCGCATGCGGGCCTTCAACCAGGAGATCTACTGGGGCTACCTGATCTCGGGTCCGGACTCCGCGACCCCCGCCTTTATCGACACGACATCAGGCGGCAGGGGCGTGAGCGTCGCCTTTCCGTCGGGCGCGGGGCCGCGCCGGATAGGCCGGGAGGAGCCGGTCATCTTCGACCTCGTCGGCGTTGCGGAAGGGTACAACAGCGACCAGACCCGGACCCTCTGCATCGGCCCGCTTCCCGCGGCGCTTGACAAAGCCCTCAAAGTGTCGTTGGATATCCTGCACACGCTGGCGGGCTTGGCCGCGCCGGGGATTCCCGCGGGCGAGCTGTTCCGCAGAGCCAAGCAGGTCGCCGCGGCAGCCGGTCTGGGGGAACACTTCATGGGCCACGGCAGGGAAAAGGCCCTCTTCTGCGGCCACGGCATCGGCATCGAGCTGGATGAGCTGCCGGTGCTGGCCGAAGGGAACCGGACGCCGCTCGCCCCGGGAATGGTCTTCACCATCGAACCCAAATTCGCCTTTCCCGGTGTCGGCGCGGTCGGCGTCGAAGACAATTTCGCCGTGACCGAAAGCGGGGTGCGGCGGCTGACCGTATCGAGTTACGATGTGGAGGTATAGCGCAGAATCATGAAAGGACTGATTCAAGACCTTGAGAAAGAGTATGAATCGCTGGACGGTGTTGTTGCGCCGCTTGCGAAGGATCAGTGGGACCGGGAAACGCCCTTCGCATCCTGGACCGTCCGCGACGAGATCGGTCATCTGGCCTTCTTCGACGGCGCGGCCCGTCTGACGGCCACCGATCCGGACGGATTTTCCCGGCATCTGGTGGAGGTGGCAACCCTGCCGGATCCCTTCGAGGACACCCTGGCGAAGGGCCGGGCACTCTCCACGCCGGAGCTCCTGTCGTGGTGGCGTGCAGAAAGGGCGGGTCTCCTGCGCGCCTTTTCGTCGCTGGATTCGAAAACCCGCCTGGCCTGGTACGGCCCGCCGATGAGCGCCCGGTCCCTGGTCACGTCCCGCATCATGGAGACCTGGGCCCACGGCCAGGATATCCTGGATGCCCTCGGCCGAAGCCGCCCCCCGACGGAACGGCTTCGGCACATCGCCCACCTCGGGGTCAGCACCTTCTCCTGGAGTTTTCTGAACCGGGGGATGACGCCCCCAGGGTCACCGGTTCGTGTAGAGCTTACGGGCCCGACCGGCGAACGATGGTCCTGGGGCCCGCCGGAAGCGGCGGATCGCATCTGCGGAAACGCCGAGGATTTTTGCCTCGTGGTCGCGCAGCGCCGGCATGTGGAGGATACAAGCCTGGAAATGACGGGCGACGCTGCGCGGCAATGGATGCGGGTGGCGCAGGCCTTTGCCGGGCCTCCCGCAGCGGGCCCGGAACCGGGTCGATCCGCATGAGCATCCCGGCGCCCCTCCCGCCGTTCACGAGACCGAAGCATTCGGCCCCGCTTGCCTGCGATTCACATCCGGGCGGCGTATGGCCCCTTTCATGGTAAACCTTTTCTCGACGGCGGATGAAACATGCAAACGGAAAGAGTCGTCATCACCGGAATGGGAACGGTCAACGCGCTGGCCCGCAGCACGGATGCGTTCGCACGGTCCCTGCAGGAGGGCGCCTGCGGGATCGGACCGATCACCCTCTTTGACACGGCGGGATACCGGACCCGCAACGGCGCGGAGATCCGGAATTTGAATCCGCGTGATCTCCTTCCTCGACCCTTTTCCCTGAAGCGAATGTCTCGGGCAGACGTCCTGGCCGTGGCCGCAACCCGTGAGGCTTTGCAGGATGCCGGTCTTTTCCCCGTGCCCGGCACCCTGCAGGAAGACGCGGGCGTGGTGATCGGCGCCGGCGCGGGCGGCAAGCTGGAGGGGGAAACCTTTTACAGCGCTTATCTTGCCGAAGGGGGAAAACGGGCGCGCTACTCGCGGCTCGCTTCCCTCTGCGGAGCCGCCTCCGCCGACCACATTGCCTCCCGCCTCGGCCTTCAGGGGCCCAAGACATCCTTCATGACGGCCTGCTCTTCCGGGGCGACGGCCGTCGGGTTCGCCGGGGACCTGATCCGGCGCGGCGTGGCGCCGGTTATGATCGCCGGGGGCGTGGAACCGCTGTGCCGGACCACCTTTGCCTCCTTCAACGCCCTCCAGGCGGTAGACCCCGATTGCTGCCGGCCCTTCGACCGGAACCGCCAGGGACTCTCCCTGGGAGAGGCTTCGGCGATCCTGGTCCTGGAATCGCTGCGCCGGGCTCAAGACAGGGGCGCGAAAATCTACGGCGAGCTGCTGGGATACGGCGTCACCGGCGACGCCTACCACATGACGACGCCGGACGCGGAAGGGTCCGGGGCGGCGCGTGCCATGGCGGCGGCCCTAGCCGATGCGGGGATCGCCGCGGAGGCGGTCGACTACGTCAACGCCCACGGGACGGCCACGCCGGCCAACGACCGGATGGAAACGAAAGCCATCAAGTCGGTATTCGGAAGGCGCGCCTACCGGATACCGGTCAGTTCGACCAAGTCCATGACGGGGCATACCCTCGGCGCATCGGGCGCCCTCGAGGCCATCGTCTCCGTCCTGGCCATTCATCACCGCTTCATTCCTCCCACAATCCACCTTCGGGATCCCGACCCGGACTGCGATCTCGATTACGTGCCGTCGGTCATGCGCAGCGAGGCGCCCCACGTTGTTCTTTCCAATTCCTTCGCCTTCGGGGGGAACAACACGTCCGTGCTGTTCGGAAGGTACACGGAACGGGGGATCGCCCATGAGTAGGCGGGTCGCGGTCACCGGCGTCGGCATGGTCACCCCCCTGGGCGTCGGAAAAGAGGCCTTTGCGGAGCGCCTGTTTGGGGGCGAAACCGGAATCTCGCAGATCGCCGGCTTCGATACGTCGCGCTTTTCCTCGCACCTGGGGGCGGAGGTGAAGGGTTTCAGCGCCCGCGACTTCATCTCGCTCAAGACGTTGCGGCGGATGGACCGGCTCTCCCAGATGGCGACGGCATCCGCGCGACTGGCCCTGGAGGACGCGGGCATCGTCCTGAACGACGCGAACCGGGACCGGATCGGCATCCTGCTCGGGACCGCCTTCGGGGCCACGGACGTCAAGATCCACTGTGCGCGCATCCTCTGCGCCGACGGTCCCGGCATGGTCAATCCCATCCTCGTGCCCAACACGGTCATGAACGCCCCGGCCGGGCATGCCTCTATCGAGTTGGGAATCCGCGGTGTGAACACCACGGTCAACCACCACGCCGCTTCCGGCGAGACGGCCATTGTCTGCGCCGCCATGGAGATTCAGAGGGGGGCCGCCGATGTGGTTCTCGCCGGCGGGGCGGACATCCTGTCGGAATTCCTCTTCGAGGTGCTGATCCGCTTTCGGGCGGTCTCCCCCGTGGATGGCAGTGAAGAGGGAGCCAGGCCCTTTGATCGCCAGCGGAACGGGCCCGTGATCGGCGAAGGCGCCGGGATCATCTGCCTGGAAGCGCTGGACCGGGCCCGGGAGCGGGGCGCCGTTCCGTACTGCGAAATCGCGGGCTGGGGCATGAGCGCGTCGCCCGCGGGTCCGACCGCCTGGCCCGACGATTCCCGGGGAGTCTTCCTGGCCATGGACAGGGCGATCCGATCTTCGGGGCTTGCACCGGGGGATATCGATGTGATACAGGCTTCCGCAAACGGCGGCGGGAATCCCGATCGCATCGAGGCGGAGGCATGCAGCCGCATTTTTCCATCGCCGGCCCGTCCGTTCGTCACTTCGATGAAGGGAGCGGCGGGAGAGAGCTTTTCCTCCGGTGGCATTCGGGCCGCGGCCCTCGCTCTGTCCGTTCGAGAGGAAAGGGTTTCTCCAACCCCGGGCCTGTCCGATCCCATCGAACGGTTGAACCTCGTGACGGGAACCTCGGTGAAGACCTGTGTCCGCTGCGGCCTGCTGAACGGCATTTCCTTCGGAGGGACAAACGTTTGCGTCATTTTCAAAAGGGTTTGACAGAAGGGGTCTTGAGGAGCTCGCGGAGGGCGGACCCCTCGTGTCGCGTTTCGGAAAAATCGTAGTTTTGCAGGAGGCGTTGCATGAATGTCGGTGAGTGGATAACCAAACGAACCTTGAATCATCCCGGCCGGCCTTTCCTGAAAGATGAGGACGGGCGGGAGTTCGACAACAGAACGTTCAACGGGCGGGTCAATCGCATGGCCCACGCCCTGGCGGACCTGGGCATCGTCAAGGGGGAGCGGATTGCCGCCCTGATGCTCAACGCCAGCGAGTTCCTGGAGATTTTTTTCGCCTGCGGCAAGACGGGCGCAATCATGGTGCCCGTCAACTTTCGTCTGGCGGCGCCGGAGCTGATCTACATTCTCAGAGACAGCGCCCCCCGGGCGCTGGTCTACTCCTCGGATTTTGCCGAGAAGGTGCAGGCCATCAAGGCCGCCGGCCTTCCCATTGCGCGCTACTTCCGGCACGGCGGGGAAAAGCTGGCGGAAGATCCGCCGCTGGCCGGTTTCGTGACGCGCTTTCCGGCGGATGAGCCTGTCCCGGTCAGTGAGGTGACGGACGACGACCCCCTCTTCATCATGTACACATCCGGAACCACGGGCGACCCGAAGGGCGCCGTGCTTTCGAACGGGAACGTCCTGTTCGGCGCTATTCATTCGCTGGTGGGATACGGCATCAACCACACCTACAAATCCCTGGTCGTCGCGCCGCTGTTCCACATCGGGGCGCTGGTCGCCTCGGCGACGCCCGTCATCTACGCGGGCGGCTCCCTGGTTCTCCAGAGCTTCTACAACGCCTCCGAGGTCATCAAGCTGATCCAGCGCGAGAAAATCAATTACATGTTTGCCGTGCCGGTGATGTTCCAGGTGATGACCAAGTCGGAGGAGTGGGAAAAGGCGGACTTCTCCCATGTCCATTTTTTCATCTCCGGCGGCGCGCCCATTCCCACCCCGGTCATCCGAATGTACCAGGAGGACAAGGGCGTCGGCTTCGTCCAGGGATACGGCATGACGGAGTGCGGCCGCCTGACCTCGCTCGACCTGGAGGATTCCATCCGCAAGGCGGGTTCCGTGGGCAAGGAGGTTTTTCACCTGAAGCTCCGCATCGTGGACAAGAGCGGCCGGGACGTGGCGCCGGGGGATCCGGGCGAGATCATCGTGAAGGGCCCCAACGTCTTCACCCGCTACTGGAACAAGCCGGCGGAGACGGTGGAATCCATTCGGGACGGCTGGTTCCACACCAACGACATGGGCCGGCGCGACGAGGAGGGGTTCGTTTCTGTGATCGGCCGAAAGCAGGAGCTGATCATCAGCTCCGGCGAAAACATCTACCCCGCCGAGGTGGAGCGGGCCATCCAGGCGCTTCCCGAGGTCCGGGAGGCGGCCGCGGTCGCCATGCCCGATGAGACGCGCGGCGAGGTCGTGGCGGCCTTCGTCATGCTGCACGAGGGCAAACCGATCACCGAAGACGAGCTGATTCATGCTCTGGAAGGAAAGATCGCCCATTTCAAGATCCCGAAGAAGGTCATTTTCGTTGAAAACTTCCCCCGGAATCCCGCCGGAAAGATCCTCAAACGGGAGTTGAAAAAGCGGGTGCAGTGAGGCGGGGCGGGGCCGCCGCAGTGCCCTGAACGGCAGGGCAGGCCCTTCACGAATGGCGGGCTTCATGTTTTTTCAGCGCTACAGACTGCGGTGGTTTTTCATCCTTCTGGTGGTCCTGACAGTGGCGGGGCTGTTTCTTTCCGCCTTGCATCGCCTCGACTTCGATTTCGATCTCGTCGCCTCCCTGCCCCAGGATGACCCAGTCCTCGCCGACGCCCGCCGGATCCTCGCCAACCACCCGATCCAGGACCGGGTGGTCATCGATGTCGGCCTTCCCCGGGCGGATCCAGAAGGCCTGGTCCGCGCCGCCGAGCGGATCGAGCAGCAACTGCAGGATAGCGGCCTTTTCACCCGCGTCGGCCTGGAGCGGGAGCAGCGGCTCATTCCGGAGCTGTTCCTGCACGTCGTCGGGCATCTTCCCGTCCTCCTGTCCGCTGGGGATCTAGAGGAAAAGGTCTCGCCGCTGCTTACGCCGGCGCGCGTCCACGCTGCGCTTCTCGAACATGTTGCGCAACTGGGCCATCTGGAAGGCATCGGCCAGGCCGCTCTGATCGCCCGGGATCCCCTCAGCCTCCGGAACCTGATCCTCTCCCGGCTGTCCGGCCTGGCGCCCTCCCGGAACGCTCAGATATACGGGGGACGCCTCCTCTCCGGCGACGGGAAGCATCTGCTGATCGTGGCCGAGCCCGTGAAATCCGGCGCGGACACATCCTTCTCGCGGAAAATCGCGGCCCTCATCGACGGGATCGGACGGGAACTGAAACGGGAAGGGCAGGGGGCCGTGACGCTGACGCCCGCCGGAACCTACCGGGCGGCGCTGGACAACGAACTCAGCATGAAGCGGGGCACGGAGCGGGCCGTGCTGTTCTCAACCATCGCCATCATCGCGCTTTTGCTGATTGCCTTTCCGAGGCCCCTCATCGGGCTGCTGGCGCTGCTGCCCTCCGTGGTGGGGACCATGCTGGGCCTCTTCGTGTATTCGCTCCTCCATCCGTCCATTACCATGATGGCCATCGGCTTCGGCAGCGCCATCATCTCCTTCACCGTCGATTACGGCATTGCCTACCTCCTGTTCCTGGACCGTTCCCATCAGACCTACGGACTGGAAACGACCAAAGAGGTCTGGTCGCTCGGCCTCCTGGCCATGCTGACCACGGCGGTCAGCTTTGCGTTCCTCGCGGTCAGCGGGTTCGCCGCGCTGGCCCAGATCGGGGAATTTGCCGCCCTCGGCGTCCTGTTCACCTATATTTTCGTGCATGCCATTTATCCGGTTATCTTCCCGGTCATGCCTCCGGCCGGCGGCAAGAGCCGGCTGCCCGTGCAGGACCTGGCGAACCGGCTGGCATCCGGCCGGAGCCGGGCCAAACTCTACGCCGCGCTGGCTCTGGCCCTGGTCCTTTTCTTCTTCGCCAGGCCGGTGTTTCGTGTGGACCTCAATGCGATGAATTCGGTCAGCCGGGAGTCCCTTGCGGCGGAAAAGCTGCTGAGCGACGTCTGGGGCAACCTTTTCGCCAGGATCTATGTCATGGCGGAGGGGTGCGACGTTCAGGACCTGCAGCGGAAGGGGGACCGCCTGGCCGCCCTGATCGAGGAGGAGGCCGGCAACGGCGCGCTGGCCTCTTCCTTCACGCCGTCCCAGATTTTTCCGGGAGAAGAGCGGGCCGGGCGCAATCTTGCCGCCTGGCGGGCGTTCTGGCATCCGGAGCGGGTGGCCTCGATCCGTGCAACGCTCGAACAGGCCTCTCGGGAGCTGGGCTTTGCAGAGGAGGCCTTCTCGCCCTTCTTCAGCCTGGTCGAGACGAAGGAGATGAAGGCGCCGGCGTTACCGGCGGACTTTTACGGCCTGTTGGGGATTGCCGAGAGCCGCGACCGATCCGGCTGGCTCCAGGTTTCGACCCTCACGCCGGGTCCGGCCTACCGGGGGGAAGCCTTTGACCGGAAACTGCGGGCCGGCGGCCTGGCCCGAATGTTCGATCCCGGCTTGTTCGGACAAAGGCTGGCCGACGCGCTGCTGGCCGGTTTCACCCGAATGGCGCTGATGGTGGGCGCCATGACCCTGGCGGTTGCCTTCATCTACCTCCTGGACTGGCGGTTGACGCTCCTGGGCCTGCTCCCGACGGTCTTCGCGCTGGTTTGCACCCTGGGGACCCTCAACCTCCTGGGTCAGCCGCTGGGCATTCCCGCCATCATGGTCACCGTGGTGGTCATCGGCATGGGGTCGGATTACGCCCTCTACCTGGTCCGCTCCCACCAGCGCTACATGGACGAGGATCATCCTTCGATGGGCCTGATTCGCCTTTCCGTTTTCCTCTCCTTCGCCACGACCCTCATGGGCTTCGGCGTCCTGGCCCTGTCCGGCCACACCCTCCTGAAGAGCGCGGGCATTGCCCTGGCGCTGGGCATCGGCTATTCCTATGTCGGCGCGGTCGCCATCGCGCCGCCGCTTTTGGCGCGCCTTTTCGCGCCGGCGGTGTGGCCTGAAGGGGAAACCGTTCCGGACTCGCGCCGGCTCCGATCGCGCGTCCTGATGCGCTACCGGCACATGGAGGCCTATCCGCGGCTTTTCGCCCGGTTCAAGATCCTGCTCGATCCCATGTTCCCCCGGCTGGCCGGCTTTCTGAATGCTCCCCGGCACATCATCGACATCGGCTGCGGCTACGGGGTCCCGGCCGTGTGGCTGCTCTCTCTGTTCCCGCAAGCGAGCGTCTACGGCATCGACCCGGATCCGAAGCGGGTCCGGATTGCCGCCCGGGCCTTTGCGGGAAAGGGATTTGCCGAGGCCGGCGGCGCGCCCGACCTGCCGGCATCCGCCCCGGACCGGGTGGATACGGCGATGATGCTCGACATGATGCATCTCATCTCCGACGACGAGGCGAGACGAACGCTTCAGCGTCTTCGGGAGAGGCTCGCGCCGGAAGGAAGGCTGGTCATTCGCGCGACCGTACCCTCGGCGAAGCGAATTTCCTGGCTGCGCCGGATCGAGATGCGGCGGCTCGAGGCCGTGAAGCGGGCGCCCCGCTACCGCTCCGTGACGGAGATGAAGGCGCTGCTGTCCGAAACCGGCTTCCGCGTCGAGCGTGTCGAGCCGGACGCCGCAGGACGCGAAGAAATGTGGTTTGTAGGCAGGGCCTGAGATGAAGGTGGATTTCTACAGGTGGCTGATGAAGGTTTCCCGGCGGGCCGGGAACTGGGTGTTCGTTGTCTTCGCCTGGTTCGTCGCCACGGGCTACTTTCTTTTCTTCCCGTCCCGCGTCGCGGTCAGCGTCCGCTTTTACCGGGCGCTCTTTCCCGCAAAATCAGGGCTTTACAGCCTGCAGTGCGCCTGGCAACAGTATCACCACTTCACCAGTGTCTTCTTCGACCGCTTCCTGCTCCGGACCGGAGCGCAGATCGCCCAAGCCAGCGAGGGGTTCAATTACCTCGTCGAGTCCGTGGAGAAGGGAAGAGGCGCCGTTGTCCTCATGTCGCATATGGGAAACTGGGAGTACGCCGCCAACCGGATGAGGCACAAGGGAATCAACGTCCTCCTGTATGTCGGCCGAAAGCACAAGGAACAGATCGAGCGCATGCAGAAGGAAAGCCTGGCCCGGGACGGCGTCCACATTGTCGCTGCCGACGAGGACGGGGGGTCGCCCTTCGACATCGTCGAAGGCATCCGCTTTTTGAGGGGGGGTGGCGTCGTTTCCATGACCGGTGACCGGCTCTGGTCGGCGGAACAACGGTCCGTGGCCGTCCGGTTCCTCGGCCATGAGGTTCTTCTGCCCGAAAGCCCCCATCTTTTCGCGCTGATTTCCGGCGCCCCGATTATCGTTTTCTTCGTTTTCCGGGAGGGCGGCAGGAAATACCGCACCGTCATGTTTCCACCCTGGGATGTCCGGGCGTCCTCCCGGGCGGAACGAAAAGAGGCCATTCGGGTCTCCGCCCAGCGCTACGCCTGTCTCCTGGAGGAGATGGCCCGCCGGCACCCCTTTGAATGGTATCATTTCGAGCCGTTCCTGGGAAAGGAACTGGCGTAGCCCGTGAGACCGTCTCCGCCTGCTGCGGATTACAGGTAGCGGGTGAAATCCACCCCGCGCAGGCGCCCGCGCTGACGGAACCATTCCGCTTCCGTGAAGGGCGGCGTTGAAAGCGCCTCCGGATCCTTGCGAATCAGCCGCATGGCATCAGCCGGGCAATGACGAATGCAGAGCCCGCAGCCGATGCACCGGTCCGGAACGACCCGATAGACATCCACGCTTTCCTGGATGGCGCCGACCTGGCAGCGTTCACCGGCGCAGATCCCACAGCCGATGCAGGCTGCCGCATCGATCTCCGCGCGATAATGGGAGTTGACCACCTGCGTGGCCGGTATCCTGAAATCGTTGATCGCCCGAAGAATGCCGCAGCAGCACTTGCAGCAGTTGCAGATGTAGAACTGCCCGAACTGGACGTTGGCTGTCAGGTGCACCAGGCCTGCCTCCTCGGCGCGGTCCAGCAGCGCATAGGCCTCTTCCCGGGTGATGACGCGTCCATGGGCGGATTTGTCGAAAACGCCGGGGATCGGGGCGACAGCCAGACAGACGTCCGTAGGCCGGTCGCAGGAATGGCCGACAAGCGCGCGCTCTCTCTTGCACACGCATTCGTTCACGAGGAAGGACTGGCCGTTCTCGATGATCGTGGAAACCCTTTCGTAGGGCAGGGTTTCCTGGCCGAATGCGATCGCCTCCTCCACAGCCAGGGTCTGCATGAGTTGGGGCTTGTTTGTAAAAAACTGGCTGCCGAAAGCCGGCCAGTACATCTCGACCTCTTCCGCGAATTCCCGGTCCATCCGGTGAAGCTGGAATTCATAGATTCCGAAAACCCAGGGCAACATCCGGAAGAACCGCACTTCTCCCAGTTCGATCATCAGGATCTGCCCTGCCTCCGCCATGCTCACAAGCAGGCTTTCAAGGCCCTCCGCGGGTCTCTCCGTACGGATGGCGATCTCCCCGGCCGTTTCGAAGGTCAGCCGCAGGTCGCAGAAAAGGACGGCCTGCTCCGGTGCAAAAACCCGTTTCAGCAGCCGGATTTCCACGCCGCTTTCCGTCGCCGGGAAGCCGTTGGGAAGGGTATCCAGCGCTTGAGCGAGCCTGCGGTAGATGTCTTCATTCATAGGGAATCCTCAAGCTTCTGGCCAGTTGATTCGGCGCATCCTACCCCGGATTCGGGCAGGAAGCAAAAGGTAAATATGCGCTGATCGATGCCGGAATTGTCGGATGCCATCAGAACCAGTCCCTTCTTTATCCGGTAATCTGCGAAGGGGCGGTGCCGGCCGGAGAGGGGCAGGCAAAACCGAGACAGGAGAGCCGGATGGCGTTCCTGCCGAAGTGCCCGAGATCGGCGTGCAGGTCTTCGCAGCCCGTTATGCAGAGAACGACCGAACCGAGGACGACCATTCCGTGGGTGCCGTTGCGCATGAAGAAATCAACGGCATGAGCGGGGTTCAGGGCGCGAAGGACCCGCGGTTTGGGCAGGATTTGAATCAGGCCGAAGAGGGCGATGGAAACGAACCAGATCACCATGATCGGACCGAACAGGCGGCCGATGTTCTCGGTACCCGGCGCTGAATCAGGAAGAGAAGCCGGCCTCATCCATGGCCGCAAGGGTCCATTCAAGGGGGAGTTCCTCCTTCAGCGTACCCATTCCGGTCCAACGGCGGAGAGACGCAAACATGGGCTGGTTGATGAAGCGCAGCGTCGGGTGCTGGAGCCAAACATCGATGACCGCAGTATATTTCATAGGCCGATTTCCTTTCATTATTTACTTACATTGAGATTGCTAAGGATTTTCTTCAAAGCCTGCACAAAAAAGTTGATTTGCCTGCCGCTGAATCCCTTTTAGCCAAGATCCGTCATCTCATGGGAGATTCGGGTGTAGACTTCCTGCAACGGCCTGTCCTTCTCCGCAAGACGGATCATGATCTTCCGCCGGTCTTCCCGGAAGGGTACGCGGATGATGTGCCCTGACCCTTCCAGGCGATCCAGCATCGCGGTCAGCGCGGACTTGCTGAGCATCGTCCTCTTCGCCAGTTCCTGTATGTGAATATCGTCTTCCTGCCGGAGGATGAAAAGTATTCTTCCCTGTTCCGGCGTAATGTGCCTGAGCCCGGTCTCGCGCATTTTCCCCGCAAAGATTCGGCCGGAGACTTGAAAAATCTAGGCGATGAGCCAGTCCCCCTTCACGCAGACGGAGGGTGCTCCTGATTTTGTTTTTCATCTGCCGCACCGTATTGTTTGATAAAGTACGGTACCATATAGAACAATATGTTCCGGGGTGTCCATTACAGATTATTCGTGCCCAGCACGAGCTTGAACGATCGCTTCGCCGCCATGTCGAGGAGCATCGACGCAGAACCGAAAAAGTCACACGAATCCCATGGGCTGTGTCGGCACGGAATGCATGCTGAAATCATGCATTCGGTCATTTTCATGACAAACAACCCGGCCAAAGGATGCTGCTGATCCTTTGGCCGGAATTTCGTGTGGCCGGAATCTTGTTGACACGCGCAGGGTGCTGCCTGTAATTTCAAGCAAAGTGAATCTAACCGAAAAAGGAGGAGCGCATCATGAAAAGAGTCTTGAAGGGGATTGTCTTTCTGGTTGTGATTGCCATCGGCGGGTCATTGCCGTTATCCGGGATCCTGCACGCGGCGGAACCGGCTAAAATCGTCCAGAGCGGAGCGATTCTGACTGTCGCCGAATCCAAGAGGCTGATCGGCAAGGCAGTGGCACAGATGCCGATTGTCAAGAATGCCCTTGTAAATGGTATGGTCATCGTCATCAAGGGGACAACCAATGCCTACGTGGCAGAGGAACTCACCGGGAAGAAAGCAGACCGTGCAGCATTTGTGACGGGAAGAATTGAACCCGAGAAAGGGACCAGAAACCTGCCCCAGGCGAAGCCTGTTAACCACCTGATTCTGGAGAAAGGCAAGATCGTTGATATTTCACTTGCCGATGCCGCGAAGAAGCTGAAAGCGGGAGATGTTGTCATCAAAGGGGCGAATGCCCTGGACTACAAGAACAAAATCGCGGCGGTCAACATCCTCGATCCGTCAGGAGGAACGACCGGGATCACAATGCCCATCATCGTGGCACGCAAGGCTCACCTCGTCATTCCGGTCGGTCTTGAGAAGTTGGTTGCAGGTGATGTAGCGGATCTGACATTGAAGATGCGTGAACCGATAGAATTGCTGTCTCCCCCCGCTGGCCGTTCGACGACACGATTTCCCGGTCACCTGGTTCCCTCCATGTGGATCCTCACGGGCGACATCATCACGGAGTTGGAGGCCATTAAGATACTGACGGGAGCCACTGCATTCCAGGCCAGTGCGGGCGGCATCAGCGGCGCGGAGGGTTCATCCTGGATCGTTTTCAGGGGAACCAGAGAACAGGTACGAAAGGCCCTGGACTTGACTAACGCGATCCACGGGGAGCCTCCCTACTCTGAATAGGCAAAGGCCGGTGATCTGACCGGCTCCCCGGAAAAGATCGAACTTTCCGGGGCGTCGGTCAAGGGAGAGGATTGCCTTTTGCCCTGCCCAGGAAAATATGTCCCTTCAAAACCATGGCGCCATCTGTCAGGCGGACTCCGCTGATGACTTTCCCGACATCTTTTTTTGTCAATCCGGCGAGATATTTCATCAGTTTCAGATTGTTGCAGTTTAAGAATGTGTCCAGGTCTGCATTGCATTTTTCGTCGGATGCGGGAAACGCGAGCGTGCCCAAAAGGAAGAGGGCGCCGAAGATCGCCATGGTTATCTTTATCGTTTTCATCATTTTGATCCGACACTCCGTTTACTGGCGTATCTATTTTTGAAATGTGAGCGAATTCTATCCTCATTTCGGGTTGAATGAAAGGAAAAGGATCACCATGAAATCAACCTCGATCAAATACCGACATCTGGACATCTGATTCGATTGCCGGGAAGTGCGGGGTTGTTATGTCAAAGGGAATTTGTCAAACTAGAGGGATTGAGCGGTGTTTCCCGGAAAGTGAGGTGCAGCCGCCTTTTCATGTGCTGTAGGCTGAGCGGGGACTCAGCGCGCCCCGTTGGAGAATGGTCTTGAGAATTGTACTGGCACACTTTTTGATTTGTGGTAAGAAAAAAAGGCGAAAAAAGGAAAACGGAGGAACTGAATCATGGCCAGATCGAAATTCAGTTTTGAGAAGCGTCAGAAGGAAAAAGCGAGACAGCAGAAGCAACTGGAGAAAGCCGCCCGCAAGAAAGAGGCCAGGTTGCGGAAGGACGGGATGGATCCGGAGAGCCAGGTCGAGGGGACGGACCTTGCCGGCGGGGAAGCCGATGCCGAGCCCGTCGCGGAAGCGGAAGAGGAAAAGCAATGACTCAGGAACCAGGCGCAGCTTCTGGGCCTGTGAAAGACGGATTGGTGACGGAGAGAATCGTGAAGGAAAAGAGAATCCGGGAGAGCGGCATTGTCCTGGCACAGGTGATGAATCCCGAAGATGCCAATCCCGCCGGAAATGTCCATGGCGGAATCATCATGAAGCTTATCGATACGGCGGGAGGGGTTGCGGCCATCCGCCATGCAAGATGCAATGTCGTCACGGCATCCGTCGACCGGCTGGATTTCTTTCATCCCGTTTTTATCGGGGATTTGGTGATCCTGCGGGCCAGTGTGAACTTTGTCGGCAGGACCTCGATGGAGGTGGGCGTCCGCGTGGAGTCGGAAGATCCCCGGACCGGCGGGAGGCGCCACACGTCTACGGCCTATCTGACTTATGTGGCCCTCGACAGCAACAGTCGACCGCTGCCTTTGCCTCCCCTCGTACCGGCGACGGACGATGAGAAACGGCGGAACCGCGAGGCCGAAGCCAGGCGGAAAACGCGACTGGCCGAGAAAACGAAAGAAAAGGAATGTTCGGGTGCATGAGATGTCTCAAGAGGGGTCGCCGCAACCGCCTTCCGGGAGCTTGTGAATGAACATTCAGGTTGTGGAAGCCTTCTGGCGGAACGAGGCGGACGGGGAATACAGCGCGCGTTACACGGCCAAGCCGTTCTGGGCGGGCTTTGGAGATGCCTGGTGCTGGGAGAACGATGCGACGCCGATCGGGATCACCCTGGCGACGGTTGACGAGCGGGATGCGCTGATCGAACAATTCAAGCAATTCCGAGAGAAAGCCGATCCCGGGATCATGATCCTGGGCGCTCACGGGCGGGACCCGGAGCGGGGACACCGGCACATGCTGCTGCGAGACAACAAGGGGAAGGTCGTCCCGCTCGGCTGGGAGGACCTGATCTCCATGCTCGAAATGGCCGGCAGCGCCGCCCTCCATGACAAGGTCCTGGTCCTGGATTCCTGCAGTTTCTGCGCCAACGGCAGGGCGGCCCGAAGGTTCGTGCGGATGACCCGGATCGGGCTTCTTTGCGGCTACAAGCGCGATATCACGCCCATCGATTCCATGGTCTTCGAACTGGCCTTCGTGAACTATCTGCTCTGGGAGTGGTATCGCGGGGACCGCAGATTTCAGCCGGATTTTCTGCAGCGGAAGAACCATCCCTGCGGGGCCGACTTCGTCGGCATGTACAAGGGACTGGCAAGGGAGCTGGGATTCCGGATGTGGCGCTGGAACGGTGAGAAGGTCGAGGAGATTACGGCGTCGGGATTCGGAAAGACGGCGGATCGCATTTAGCGGCGTGGATCACCGCGGGTCAGTAAAAGAAAGCGGACAGCAAAAGCAGGATCGCAACGGCATGTGCGGCATAAACGCCGAATTTGTGCCGGTGGTAGAATTCATCCGCAATTTGGATGCGTTTGAGTCCGCCCAACAAACTGCGGATTCGCGCAAGCGTGGGATAGTTGTAATTGTCCGACTTGAAGTTTTTCTGAAATGCGCACATGGGGCAGATTGCGTAGACATCGGACGTCAGCGACCGAAAGAGGGTGTCGTTGACGATGCCCTGCCAGGGCTCGTAGGCCAACGTC
This sequence comes from uncultured Syntrophaceae bacterium, assembly GCA_964460245.1. Taxonomy (GTDB): domain Bacteria; phylum Desulfobacterota; class Syntrophia; order Syntrophales; family Fen-1087; genus JAXDBM01. The sequence continues at coordinate 27,868 of CAYWTL010000019.1, forward strand.
TCGGCATAGTGTCTGTTCAGGGCGTAGGCATGGGTCAGGCTCTGGTAGCGGACTTGCTGTACGCAGGGGTTGGCCGTTTTGCGGCTGGAGCGAACTAGAGCTCCGAGGAGCAGAACTTTCCATTCCGGGTGCTGTTTCAGGAATTCCGTGCAACTTTTCAATCGTTCCGGATCGAATCGGTCAAACTCCACATCGTCTTCGAACACCATGATATTTTTCGCGCCGGCCATCAGTCCTTTGCGGAGGCATGTCATGTGGGAGTCGTACGCGCCCTCCTCCATGTTGCTCGGATGACGGTCACCCAGCACGAACTCGACTCTGTCGGCAAGGCCCACTTTCGAAAATTCCTGAAGCGCCGAGTGTTGGCGGTCTTCCCGCTCACGCAGAGAGACGCAGTAGAAGCGATCAAAAAAGTCCCAGCCGACGGCTGCTTCCTTTTCGCGATCATCCGGAAATCGCCTTTTTCCTTCAGGCATCTGACCCTCCTGGAAGACATCTGCCTGCAATGAACCGATTCGAGAAAACGCAAAAGGGCATAGGTTTCTGGGATGAAATCTGAACCAAAAGAGGAACGATCGCATATCCGCATTCCGTCATTGCCTGTTCGTGGAACGGGAATTGCGTGGCGAATTCAAATGGACTGCAGAAACATCATGACCGGTTCCGCAGCACGCGCTCGTCTTCCGCATCGAGATCGATGCCGCAGTGCGGGCAGGATTTCATCCTGCTCGATATGGACAAAGGGGACCCGGCCCGCATGGCCCGAATGCCCCAGAAGGTCCTGCACAACGGACAGCGAATGGCGAAACAGGCATAGACGAGCGTCACGAGAAAAATGCCGAATCCCCAGAAGCCGACGACGACGAACGCGGGAAACACGGCACTGAGCAGCAAACCCAGCAGGAATAAAGCCAGCGTGAAATAAACCAGAATGGCGACGGACCTTTTCTGCTTGTTCAGCGCGTCTCGTGCGGTCATCGCTTTTCCTCAGACAAAAAGCCGTTCCTTGCCCATGCGGATCGTTTCATGAATATGTTTATTTACGGCATGCATGAAGCCCTTCACCGTTTCTTGAGCCTTCTCGAAGACTGCGGATTCGGTCAGCGCCGCCGGCAGATTTTCAAGGCAGGTGCATCGGTTCACAATTTGTCGACCGCTGTCCTAGCAAGATTCGTGATGGCTTCTTCATTCAGTTCGTACCCCTCTTTGCCGCTGGACTGAAAGTGGAAGATATAGCGCTTCTTCAAGACATGGAGCACCTTTTCATAAAAAAAAGCGCCCTCACCGACCCCCGCCACCTGCTTTACCGGTCTGCCGCTTTCCTTGAAGCGATCCTTCATGCCGTTGAACAGAAACTCGGGGTCGTTGACGGTGTCCAGCGATATAATGAAACTGGTAAATTTCCCGGCGTCGATCGTTTCGAAGGTGCAGGCATACTCCTGCGGAGACGGATCTTTGACTTTCTGTTTAATGACCGCCTCGACCTCGTCTTGGCTCAGTATGTTGCAAGGATTCTTCGGATCAAAGGCAATTTTCTTTTTCCCCGACTTATCCGCCGAACCGGACCGGCCGGTGTCACAGCCGAGCGCAACCAACAAAGCGAGCATGGCGATGACAGACAGCCCAAACCACAGGATTCCCGTTCGTTTCATTTTCCCCTCCAGGGCGGGCGAATATTCTTGTCCCCATTACCACAAATTCGGTCAGATTTCCGCCCTTTTTAATCTGCCGTAACGGCGGCTGTGCCGGTCCGGTTTGTTCCCGCAAGCGTCTAACCCGGAAAATCGGCAATTTCTGTCCGGATTTCTTTTCGCAACCGGACCGGTTTCGCCTCTTTTTTTCGCAGGCGGAGATTGATCATTTCCACCGAAACGGAAAATGCCATGGCGAAGTAAATGTAGCCCTTCGGAACGTGCACATCGAAACCCTCGACGATCAGGGTGACGCCGACGAGGATCAGAAAAGACAGCGCCAGGATTTTGATCGTCGGATGGGCATCCACAAAGTCGGAAATCGGCTTGGCGGCGAACAGCATGACCAGAACGGCCAGAATGATCGCAATGGCCATGATCGTAATATGCTGCGCAAGCCCGACGGCCGTAATGACGGAATCGAGCGAAAACACGATGTCGATCACGGCAACCTGAAATAGCACCGCCGCCAGGGTCGCATGTTTCAGGGACGGTTTGCTTTCCTCCATCCCTTCCAGGCTGCTGTGAATTTCATGCGTCGCCTTGGCCAGCAGAAACATCCCGCCTCCGATTAAAATGATGTCTCGTCCGGAAATTTCGATTCCCAGGATTGAAAACCAGGGCTGCGTCAAATTGGCCACCCAGACAATGGAGAACAAGAGCGCCAGCCGGGTGAGCATGGCCAGCATAAGTCCCGTTCTGCGGGCGAAATTCCTTTTTTCGGCGGGAAGGCGTCCTACCAGAATGGAAATGAAGATGATGTTGTCGATGCCGAGGACGATCTCCAGGCTTGTCAGGGTTGCAAGGGCCACCCATCCTTCCGGACTGGCAATCCAGGAAAACATAGTCATTCTCCGTTCATTGAATCAAGCGTTCGCTTCCCGCCTCTTTATCCGCTTGAGTAGATACAGGAAGCACATGAGGCGGAGGAACAGCCTGGCCTCGGCCTCGGCTTATTTGAAGTTCACGGAAATCTCGACGGGCCCTTTCGGATCCAGTCCTACGTAGCGAGCCCGGACAACGGTGCCGGGCGCCGTCGGCGTCAGTTTCGTGATCGTGCCGAGCGAGAGGAGATCCCCTTTCTTGAGCCGGATGCCGTCCGCCTTCAGCGAATCCCGAATCCAGAGCACGACATGGATCGGATGGTCCATGAGGCTGCTCCCGGGCGCTTCGACCAGCAGCGTTCCTGCTTTATCGTAAATCTGGCACTTGAAGTTCTTCAAGCGCTCCATCCAATCAGCGGTTGCCTCAACGGGGATCGGCTCTCCCACAATGCCGTAGCGGGCGGCCACATTGACGGCGGCGAGCATGGGGCCGTTGATTTTGACGTTCTTTGCATAGACAAGATCGGGAAGCTCGATGAAGGGGATCGCCGCATCGATTGCTCGCAGGGCATCCATGGGGGTCGCGGCCACGTTGATGTTTTCACTCCCCACGCGCAGGATCAGGTCTCCCTCGTAGAGGGGCCGCGCACCGAAAGCGGCCTCGATCGTCGCGCCGGATTTCAGCAGCATTTTCTCCATCAGAGTTCCGCGTAGCGGGGCGCTGACGCCGAAGGCCTTCTGGACATTCGGATTCGTGAGCCCGGCCTTGTAGCCCACCACTTTGCCGAAGGTGGGCATGAGGGCCCTGTTGTATTCCGCCTGGATTTTCATGGCCTGATCCAGCGTCGGTGGCGGATCGATGGCCGGGGCAGGATTTTTCTTCAGATAGAATTCGGTGAGCTTCGCGCCTTCACCGGCCACGAAAGTCCCCTGGCACGCAGCCAGCACCAAAACGAAGCTCAACAGTGTTGCAACGAAAAATATCACTTTTTTCATGGCTATCCCTCCTGATGGTTGATTCTGCGGATTTGTCCGATCCGGTCTCAAATTCGCGCAGGCTTTTTTGGCCTTGTTTCGGGATTGACTCGGCCTGGAAATAATTCTTATATTTTTCTGACCTGAAAATTCCCCCGGAAAATGCAGCAGGTGTTCCCGTCCGTGCCCTTCAGTTCAAATTCCCTGACGAAGTCCGCCTTGCCGGCTTGGTCAGCCGTCTTTTTGAGATCTTCGATCTCGGTGGGTGTCATGGATGCCTCGATGATCACATCGCTCATGGCGGGCCGCTTGTAGGCGATGGAAGCTTCCTTCAGGATGGGGTAGTATTTCTTCAGGTCGAAACAGGAGCAGAAGAGCGCGCCGCCGGTAAAATCTCCCAATGAGAAGAGCGAACCGGCGTAGACCATGCCGATATGGTTCAGGTTCGGTGCTTTCGGCAGCCGGACCCGGACATTGCCGGGATCGAACGCCTCGATCGTAACCCCCATTTTGTTCGTAATGCTGATGATGCTTTCCAGCGCAGCGATGATTTCCTTCTTCGACGCATCCATCGCCATCTCGGCCTCCTTTCCTGGCGGGTTGTGCTTTCACGCAGCCACAGCCGTCATGATGCCGCACGCGGCGACCAACGATTTTCAGCAGTCAGAGAGACCCTCGCGGCGACTTCAGAACGGTCGTGGCATTCTCCTCTCAGGCTCTTTCGAAGATCGTTGCCGGCGCCATTCCACCGCCGGTGCAGAGCGAAACCAGGGCGTAGCGTGCCTTGCGCCGCCTGAGCTCATGGATGGCCGTCACGGACAGGCGGCATCCCGAGTTGCCCACCGGGTGGCCGAGCGCCAGGGCGCCTCCGTTCACGTTCAGTTTCGACGGGTCGGCCTTGAGTTCTTTGGCCCAGGCCAGTGGGATCGACGCAAAGGCCTCGTTGATTTCGAAAATGTCGATGTCTTCCATCTTCAGCCCGGCCCGGTCCAGGACTTTCGGCGTCGCGTAAATGGGACCCGTGAGCATGATCTGCGGGTCCGATCCGATCACGGCGTTGGCCACGATCCGGGCGAGGGGTTCGATTCGAAGCTCCTTCATTCTCTTTTCCCCCATCAGGACCACGGCGGACGAGCCGTCGGTAATGGTGCTGGAAATCCCCACGGTGATCCATTTCGTGTTGGGAAGGATTTTAAGCGCATTCAGGGTCTCGTGACTCGTCTCCGGCCGGATCGTCTCGTCGGTATCCCGGACGATCTCGTTCCCGTCCTTGTCAAGCCCCCTCATGTGCAGAATTTCATTCCTGAAACGGCCAGTGACCGTAGCCTCCTGCGCCTTCCGGTGACTCGCGATGGCAAAGTCCTGGCATTCCTCCCGCGTGATCTCCCATTTGTCGGCGATCATCTGGGCCGCAGCAATCTGGTCCGCCCGGCCGAATTTGCCCGTGTACCATTTCCCGAAGGGATTCCCCATCGGCTTCCCGGTATAAAGGGTTCCGTTGAGGTCCGAGAACATGGTGTACTTCGACATCAACTCGCAGCCGCTGGCCATGACGATATCCATCGTGCCCGAAGCGATCATGCCGTAGGCCAGTTGGATGGCCGTCAGGCTGCTTCCGCACTGGCGGTTGACCGACACCCCCGGGACGGAGATGGGGAATTTCGAGGCCAGCACCCCGGAGCGTGCAAGGGTGAAACCCTGCTCCCCGACCTGATAGACCGTCCCGCCGATGACGTCCTCCACCAGCGCAGGGTCCAGATCGATCCGCCGGACCGCCTCGTCCAGCACCGCCCCAAGCAGTTCCGGGGCCGTCCATTCCCGCAGATAGCCGCCCTGCCGCCCCACCGGCGTTCTCACAGCACTGACAACAAATACATCCTTCATAAAGCCCTCCTGAACAAGATTCTTATAAGATGTTTATCTTTGAATTATATCACAGAATCACATTTTTTCATTCCTATTCGTGAGGGTACCCGTCAAAGTCTGGATGGATTGTTCGGAACGCGACAGCCGGATGCATGGTTTGGAATGAATGCTGTCCGGGAAGGGAGCGGATGATAAAAACCGTGGGCCGGCGCACATGATTCTCGAGTCAACTTCGTTTCCCGGATTCACATCCGCTTGAGAGGCTTGTGGCAGCAGGTGCATTCCCGGATTGATGAAACCTGATTCTTCATTTCGACCGCGTCGGAACCGGGGGAGGAAGCGAGCAACAGGGGTTTGCCCCTGAGACAATGAAGAGAGTCCCGGTTTTCCATAAAAGACAGGGGCGGAGTCCTTTCGACCCCGCCCCTGCTGTTGAGAGAGGAAGGTAATTGGCGAATCCGCTCGTGCCGCCTCTCTCCCGGCACCTACCGCCGTTTCGGCGGATATTGACGATTCTATCGGTTATTTGCCCTTCTTATACGCGCAGGGCGTGCACATCGGGTCCACCCAACCCTTGTACAGCTTCTTCTCTTTCTT
>CAYWTL010000020.1:0-33144 GCA_964460245.1 uncultured Syntrophaceae bacterium
TGGTGGAGATGAGGGGGCTCGAACCCCTGACCTCGGCATTGCGAACGCCGCGCTCTCCCAGTTGAGCTACATCCCCGGTTTCTTTGCGTGCCGCTCTCGAGCGGCTGGGAAGTCTTCTCTCGAGGCCGCGAATCATATATGATCCGGCGGATGCCTGTCAAGCTTTTGTTGCGCACCCGGGAAAGATTTCAAGAGGACTTTTCACAAACCGCCAAGGAGACGCCAGATGGCAAAAATCGATGCGTTCTTTCAACTGATGCACGATCAGGGTGCGTCCGACCTACACCTCGTGACCGGCCAGCAGCCCATCATCCGCATTCGCGGCGAGATCGAGCGGGTCCGGTACAACGTTCTGGACAACGACGAACTGAAGGGCATGATCTACGAGATCGCACCCGAGCACAAGATCAAACAGTTCGAGGAAACCGGCGACGTGGATTTTGCCTACGAGGTCCCGAAAATGGCCCGTTACCGGGCCAATTTTTTCATGCAGCGGAACGGCGTTGCCGCCGTTTTTCGGGAAATTCCGACTCAGATCATGACCTGCGAACAGCTGGGGCTTCCCCCGGTGGTTGCCAAACTGGCGACGCTGCCGCGGGGACTGGTCCTGGTCACCGGGCCGACGGGCTGCGGCAAATCGACGACGCTGGCCGCCATTATCGACGAAGCCAACCGGAGCCGGAAAGACCACATCATCACCATTGAAGACCCCATCGAATTCGTTCATGAGAGCCAGCGCTGCGTCGTCAACCACCGGGAAGTCGGTGTGCACACCAAGAGCTTCAGTTCGGCTCTCCGCGGCGCCCTGCGCGAGGATCCGGACATCATACTCGTCGGCGAGCTCCGCGATCTGGAAACGATCACGCTGGCCGTCGAGGCGGCCTCCACGGGGCACCTGGTGTTTGGAACGGTGCACACCCCCAGCGCCGCCAAAACCGTGGACCGCATCATCGAGGTCTTTCCGGCCGGGGAGCAGATGCAAATCCGTTCCACGCTCGCGGACGGCCTGCGGGCGGTCCTTTCCCAGGTCCTTTTCAAGCGGATCGACACCAAGGGCCGGTGCGTCGCCCTGGAGATCCTGATCGCGAATTCCGCCGTCCGGAACCTCATTCGGGAGTCCAAGACCTTCCAGATTCCTTCGATGATGCAGACCGGAAAAAAATACGGGATGCAGCTGCTGGACGACGCGATCATGGATCTGATGAACAAGGGGTGGATCAGCCCCGATGACGCCTATCTCAAGGCCAACGACAAAACGAAATTCAGACCTTTCCTGAGGACGCCCCCGGCGGACTTCACGGAGGTGTAGACATCCTGATTCGCTGTGACGTTTTTCGGGAGGTGACGATGAGAAAGCAGGAAATCGATTATATCATGGGTAAAATGCTGGAGGCGCGCAAGGACGTGTCCGATCTGAACATCACCGTGGGGAAACCTTTTCAGGTCGAGAGCTACGGGCAGCTGGTCAGCGTCGAACTGAACCCGCCCTTCAAAAGCCTGACTCCCTTTCAGACCGAGATTTTTGCCCTGAATCTGATCAACGGGGATCGGCGACTGACCGAATTGCTGGTTTCCCAGGGGTCCTGCGACACGTCCTGCGAACTTCCCGGCAAGGCCCGTTTCCGGGTCAACATCTTTTCGCAGCGGGGCCACTATTCGGCCGTGCTGCGAAAGCTGGAGGAAAAGATACCCACCATCGAGGGCATGAAGCTGCCGGCCGTTTTTCATCAGATCGCCGAGGAGAAGAACGGGATCGTCTTCGTCACCGGCGCCACGGGGAGCGGCAAGTCGACGTCACTGGCGTCCATGCTCAACGACATCAATGAACAAAAGTCCCTGCATGTTGTGACCCTGGAGGACCCCGTCGAGTTTTCCCACACCCACAAAAAATCCACCTTCAATCAGCGGGAAATGGGGAGTGATTTCGATACCTACGCAAACGGTCTCCGGGCCGCTCTCCGCCAGGCTCCCAAGGTCATTCTCGTCGGCGAAATGCGGGACCGGGAATCGGTGGAAATCGGTCTGAACGCCGCCGAAACGGGGCATCTGGTGCTGACGACCCTGCATACCGTCGATGCGGGCCAGACCATCAACCGCATCCTCGGCATGTTCGCCACGGAAGAGGAAAACCAGGTTCGCATCCGCCTGGCCGACACCATGCGCTGGATTGTCTGCCAGCGGCTTCTTCCCAAGGAGGGCGGCGGCCGGGTGGCGGCGTTTGAAATCATGGGGTCGAATCTGCGCGTCAAAGACGCCATCCTCCACGGTGAATCGGAAGGCAAGACCTTCTACGAGATCATTCAGGCCGGGAAGGCCTTCGGCATGATCACCTTTGACGATTACATCGTCGAGTTGTACCGGGATGGGCAGATCAGCGAGGAAACCGCGAAGGGCTACGCCTCCAGCAAAGGCATCGTCGGGCGCGGCATCGACGCGATCAAGAGTGCGCGGGGGGAGAAGACAACCACGCTGGGCAAGCTTGAAGTCGATGAAAGCTATGGAAAGAAGCCGAAGATTTCTCCCTGGGAGCGTTGAGATGAAGGAGGCGGTCATGGCGGATGAAAAAACGATTTTGAGTCCGGTCGATGAAGAGCTTTACGACGCGGCGGACAAGCCTTTCGATTTCGTGATATCCGAAGGTGAAACGGCCCTGGTCTGTGAATCCGACGATGCGTTCCGGAAGAAGATCAGCGATGCGCTGCTGAAGGAGGAATACCTGGTCACCGAGGCGGACTCGGTGAAGGACGCCCTTCGCAAGATGCGGTTTCACACCTATGACGTGATCGTCGTCAACGAGTCCTTTGCCGCGCCGAAGCAGGATGCGGGCGTTATCCTTCGGTATCTCGAAAACATGGGCATGGCGACACGGCGGAAGGTGTTTGTGGCCCTGATCACGAACCGCTTCCGGACGATGGACAACATGGCCGCTTTCAACAAGAGCGTCAATATGGTCATCAATACGAAAAACATGGATGACGTGGCGATGATCCTCCAGAGGGGGATTTCCGAAAACGCCTCATTCTATTATGTGTTCAAGGAAATCCTGAAGAAGAAGGGGAGGGCCTAGCCGAATACGCCGCCGCGTGCGGCATCCTATCTGCCGTCGCGAATGCTTTCGGCCAGCAGGATCGCCTCTTCGGCCTGATCGTGCCGCCCCAGGGCACGGTAGGATTCGGCGAGATAAAGATAATAAAAAGCGTTTCCCGGCTCCAGGGAAATGGCCCTTCTGAAGGTTTCCACAGCTTCCGGATGGTGGCCGGCACGGGCCAGGGCATTACCCAGCCGGTTCAGGTAAACGCCCGCTTCCGCCTGATTGCGCGCGATGGCCCTGTCGTAGGACGCCATGCCCTCCGCCAGTTTCTCCTGATCGATCAAAACGTCTCCCAGACTCAGATGCAACAGGGGCCCGTCGTCGTAATCCTTCAGGCAGCGGCGGTAGATTCGCTCCGCCCGGGCCGGTTGCCCCTCCTGCCGATAGACATAGGCAAGCCGGCTGTAAAAGGACGCGGCCTCGGCGGGATCGATTTCCGCGGCCCGCCGACAGGCGGCTTCGGCGCGTTCGAAATCCCCGTTCGATACCAGGGCATGGCCCAGGTTGCAGAAAAAAACCGAAGCGTCCGGTTCCAGAGCCGTCATTTTCTCGTAGATGACCACGGCATCGGCCGGCCGGCCGGCTTTCAGGTAAGCTTCGCCCAGATCGCCGAGAAGGGAAACATCCTCCGGGTGTGCCGCGACGACGCGCTCGCAGAGGCGGACGAGGCTTCCGAAATCCGATCTTTCCTTGAAAATCCGGACCAGCTCGTCGAAGGCAAACCCGGTGAAAATTTCCCGCTGCAGCTCCTTTGCGAAAAGCTGTTCAAAGCAATCCGTGGCCAGGTCGATTCTGCCGGCGTCATGACACGCCCAGGCCAGTTTCAGCACAAACGAATCCTCGCCGGGATTCAGTTCAATCAGTTTCCGGTAAAAGATCACCGCTTCATCGAAGCGCCCGGCATTCATACACTCTTCGGCGAGGGCCTGATAGCGGTCTGTTTTTTCGTTCCGGTCCATTGACGGACTTTCCGCGCCATACAAATTCAGGCGGGGCATGACGCGACCCGCCTGAATAGAGAACGGCAAAAATTCCTTTCCGACCGCTGCCTCAGCAACTGCTGCAGGAACCGCCGCAGCCGCCCCCGCCGACCAGGCTGGACGTCAGCTTGAAGCCGGTACCGGCGGCCGACTCGATGAAATCGACATTGACCGGCTTGACTTCCGCCAGCAGGGCCTTGTCAATCAGATATGTGATGCCTCTGTCCTTGAAAATCTCATCGTTTTCGTGCGACTCATCCAGAGCCATGCCCAGGGACGGGCCGCCTCACCCGGCCTGCATGAGAATCCGGATCGAATGAGGCTCTTTCCGGTTTTTCAGGAACGACTTGATCATTTCACTTGCCTTTTCGGTTACTTCGAACATGTATCCTCCTTCATTCCGGCGATTCCGCTTGTGGAAGCGGCCGTTTCATTTTTCGGTAAACTATCCATCGCGTATCGGTTTGTCAATCGGTTTCACACTGCTCGACGACCTGCCGGTATTTTTCATGGATCATGTTTCGGTCGAATTCATGGAATCTCTGCAGCAGGGCCGCCTGTTCCTCCTCTGAAAAATAATTCATGCAAGGGTAGAAGAACCGCTTGTCTTCCTTTTGAATATGTTTGGGGTAGAGATCCGCCAGTTCGTTCAAGCAGTCGTTGATCTCCTCGCTGGCCTCCTCCTGCCCCTTCAGGTAGCGCGCATTCGCATCGGACAGCCGCTGGACGGTTTTTCGCGCGATGACGTGCTCTTCCATCAGTTCGTCCATGATCCGGGCATGCTCGGGCGTAAGCCTTTTTCCGGCCAGTTCGCGGAAAAGGATGTCCTCTTCCTTGCCGTGGTGGGTCCGGTCGGCGTACGTCCTGAAGAAATCGACTGCAGCCTGGACGAAGCGGGTATTGACGTTTTTCCGTTCCCGGCTCCTGTCCGTTTCCTTTTTGAACAGGCGGGCCATCTTTTCGATCAGCCGGTGTTCCCACATGAGCGGTCCGATCAGCTTCATCGCCGTACCTCCCTTTTTCCGCCTTTGTCCGGCGGCGTCAGTTTTTTGCCCTCCGTCGCAATTTCCCGAAGTCCCTGCCGGTCGAGCAGGGTCAGGTGGTTCCGTTCCAGCCGGATCAGCCCCTGGCGGCTCATCCGGCTCATGATCCGGGAGAGGGTTTCCGGAATCGTTCCCAGCAGGGAAGCCAGTTGCCCCTTGGAAATGTCCAGCCTGATTTTGTCGGCTCCGGATTCCTTGTCGCATAGGAAAAGCAGATGGGCCGCGAGCCTGGCCGGCACCTCCCGGAGCGACAGGTCTTCGATCAGGGCGGCGAATTTCTGTAGCCGTTGCGACAGGATCGCGAGCATGTTCAGCGCCAGGGAAGGATCCCTTCGAATCGACGCAACGAAGGCGTCCCGGGGGAAGAAGAGAAGTGAACTCGGGGTCTCTGCCGTCGCGAAGGCCGGGAACCCTTTCCCCGTGAAAACAGCCACCTCCCCGAAAGAGTCCCCCGGTCCGAACATGTGAAGGATCTGCTCCTTGCCCTCCGGCGAAATCTTGAAGACCTTGACGCGGCCGGTCTGGATGATGTAAAGTCCGCTTCCCGGGTCCCCCTCGGCAAAAACCATCTGTCCTTTCCGGTACGAGCGGATCATCGCGATCCTGCCCAGGGCCCGGTGCTGCTCGCCGGGAAGGCCTTCAAACAGCGGGATGACCGCAAGCTGCTCCGCGATTCCCATTTGACGAGCTCCTTTTATCGTTCTAAAGTACACCCGTCCTTGACTTAAGTCAAAGCACATTTCCTTTGGCGCCCTTACGTTAGGGCAACAGGAGCCGCACATGCCCGGGATGGGAAGCGGTGCGGAGGGGATTGCGCGGAAAACATGAAAGGATGGAAAGAGAAGCAGTGAAGAGCAAACGGAAAATCATTCATATCGACGAGGGAAAATGCAATGGCTGCGGCCTTTGCGTGCCCTCCTGCGCGGAGGGGGCGATCCGCATCATCGACGGCAAGGCCAGGCTGGTTGCCGAGAAGTACTGTGACGGGCTGGGCGCCTGTCTCGGGGAGTGTCCGGAAGGTGCGCTGTCCGTCGTCGAAGCGGAGGCCGATGCCTTTGACGCGGAAGCGGCCGATCGTTATGCGGAATCGCAGCGGTCGCACCGGACCGAGCCGCTTCCCGACGCTCCGTCCCTGCCCTGCGGATGCCCGTCCAATCTGATGCAGATCTTTCCATCCGCGTCGGCGTGTCAGCAGGCCAACGAGCCGGTTTCCCAGGTCGGCTCAGCGTCGGCCCTGCGCCACTGGCCGGTCCAGATCCGTCTGGTCCCCCCGACGGCGCCGTTCCTGAAAGAGGCCGATCTGCTCGTGGCCGCCGACTGCACGCCCGTCGCCTGCGGCCGGTTTCACCGGGATTTCCTGAAGGGGAGGGTTGTCCTGATGGGCTGTCCGAAATTCGACGACGTTGAGGCCTACGCCGACCGTTTCACGGACATTTTCCGAAAGAACGACATCCGGAGCGTCACCGTTTTGGTGATGGAAGTGCCCTGCTGTCAGGGTTTGCCGGTCATCGTCCGGAAAGCCCTGTCGCGGTCGGGAAAGGACATCCCCCTGGAAGTGAAGACCATAACCACGTGTGGCGACATCCGGTCATAAACCGGCCCACCGGGCCGCATGGTAGACGATCGTGCCGCTCAGGAGGGAGAGGGCGGTCATCAGGACCAGCGAAGCGGCAAACCATCTCCAGTCTTCCATCTCGCGCTTCATGGCCGCCACGGTCGCGACGCAGGGGACAAAAAGCATCAACACCGTGAGAAATGCCAAGCCGGATGCAGGATTCACCACTTGGGGCAGCATGGCCGCCAGGCCCTGTTCCCCGACGCCATGAAGAACGGCCAGCGTGGCCACGGCATTCTCCTTTGCCATGATGCTCGTCAGCAGGGCCGTGAGCATTTTCCAGTCCAGCCCGACAGGGCGTCCCAAAGGTTCCAAAAACATGCCGATCCGCGCCAGCAGACTGTTCTCCACGCGGCCGTCGGGCAGGTAGGACAGCAGCCAGACCAGCATGGAAACAACCAGTATGACCGATCCCGCCCGCTTCACAAAGGCCAAGGTCCTGCTCCAGACCGCCATCCCGATCGTTCTCGGGTCCGGCCTGTGATAGAGGGGGAGTTCCATGATGAACGGCATCGGTTCGTCCCTCATGAAAAACCGGTTGATCAGCATGCCGACAAGCCCCAGGACCAGAATGTTGGCGGAAAGGAGAGACCAGGATACGAGCGTTGCCGCTTCTGCAAACAGGGCTGCGGACACAAAGGTCAGCACGGCAAGCCGGGCCGTGCAGGGAATGAACGGCGACAGGATCACGGTCAGGAGCCTCTCCTTCCTGGATTCGACGATCCGCGCGCCGAGCACGGCCGGGACGTTGCAACCGAAGCCGAGGCACAGGGGAATGAAGCTCTTGCCGTGAAGCCCGATCAGGTGCATGAAGCGGTCCATCACGAAAGCCGCCCTTGCCATGTACCCGACATCTTCCAGAAAGGCCATGGCGGCGAAGAAGATCAGCAGCATGGGCAGAAATGTCAGAACGGACCCGACGCCTCCGATGATGCCGTCCATCAGCAGACCCCGGAGCCACATGGGCGCGGAGGCGAGCGGCGGCTCCAGCGCGCCGGCAAACCGGCCGAGCAACCACTCGAGCCCTCCCTGCAGCGGCAGGCCGATCCGGTACGTAACCAGAAAAACGAGGCCGAAAATCATCAGCAGGATCGGCATTCCGAAGACGGGCCGGGTGAGGACGCGATCGATGCGGTCGGTGGTCAGGACCTGGCCCCGCTTGAACCTCGAAACGGCCGCCCGCGTGATCTCTTCGATCCAGTCGTACCGGCCGCCCACCAGAGCGTGCAGCGAATCCTCGTGCTGAATCAGCAGCGTCCGGATCTCCCGCCATACCGGCGCCGGCACGAGGCTCTCGATCAAGCCGGCGTTTTCCGCATCCCCCTCCATCAGTTTGGTTGCGACCCAGGGAACGGTGAGGGGCGGCTGCACGTACTGCCGGACCAGTTCCGTGATTCTGGAAAAAACATCGCGGTGGTCCGCCGCGACGTCGGGCTGCCGTGGACAGTAGTCCACCGCTCCCATGGACAGGGCGATGATCTGGTCGACCAGTTCGCGGATCCCAACGTTTTTCGATGCGACCATGGGGACCACCGGCATACCCAGGGTTTTCCGCAGGATGTTCGCGTCGATTCGAATTCCCTGGGCTTGGGCCACGTCGATCATGTTCACGGCCACAACGACGGGGGGGGTGAGCAGCAGCAGTTCCGAAAGGAGATAGAGGCTTCTTTCCGGCGACGCGGCATTGACCAGCAGGACGATCACATCGGGGCGGGTTTCGATGATAAAGTCCCTGGCGATGCGTTCCTCTTCCGACAGTGCCGTCAGGCTGTATGTGCCGGGGAGATCGACGATCCGCATTTCCACGCCGTCGGAGAGGTGGATGCCCTCTTTTTTTTCTACCGTCTTTCCGGGCCAGTTGCCGACATGCTGCGACAGTCCGGTGAGGATGTTGAAGACCGTCGACTTTCCCACATTGGGCTGCCCGGCCAGGGCCACGGTGATTTTTCTCTTCTCCGGCACCGGCGCCTGTTCATCGAGAGGAGCGGCGATCCGGTGGACCATGATCTTCTCCGCTTCGCCCATTCCGAGCGCCACCCGGGTGTCGGCGGCCTGCACGATGAAAAGTCCGCCGCTGATTCGCAGCACCCGGACGACCGTATGGATGGCAATGCCCATGGCGGCCAGGCGGCTGATCAGGGACTGCCCTCCGGATATGGCCCGGACCAGACCGGCATCGCTCTCCCGGAGCGAAGTCAGGGACACCGGTTCACCGGTCGGCGCCGGACATTCATTTTCAAAATGCGGTGCGGACAAGGGACAACTCGCTTTTTCAGACGGTGCTCGGCACCGGGTTGTTGGTTCCGCCCGGCCGGCCGGAACCAATATGCGCATCAAGCCGCATGCAAAATCCGCCGCGTACCTTAGATGAGCGGATCGGGGAAGTCAAGGCCTCATGCCTTCGTTCATGCTTCCCGTCCGGTAACCCCGCAGATCCGGCATGGCATCGGTCAAGCCGATCTTTTTGAACTTCTCGGAGACCGTTTCCATGAGGTTTCCTTCCAAAAACAGGATACGCTCCTCCACGGCAACCTCGATCCTTGCCGTGTCCCCGTGATGCCTCACCCGCACCGACCGGACACCGTCGTCCAGGGGGAACCGTTCGGCCCGCTCAACGGCGGGGAGCTTTTCCGACGTGATCTTCTGTCCGTATGGGATTCGCGTTGCCAGGCAGGCGGCCGGTTTGTCCCAGCTCGGGAGGTTCATTTCCCGGGGCAGAACCCGGATGTCCTGTTTGTTCGTATTCGCTTCCTGCAGGGGACTGACGATGTCGAGCTCGCGTATGGATCAGCACGTCCAGCCTTTTCCATGCGTTCATTCCGTCAGAAGATTCTTCCCGTTCCCTGCACATTTTCAATGTCGTCTCCTATGCGGAAAAACTTCTTCGACACATACGATTGCCTGCGGCTATCGCATACGCACCCTTGTGAGAAAAAAGGGAGACACAGGGCAACCGGATCCAGGTCAGTTTCGTTCCAGATGCCGGCTCCGCCAGATTACGTAGATGGCCGGGTAGATCACGAGTTCCAGAATCGTGGATGTAATCACACCCCCAATCATGGGTGCAGCAATGCGCTTCATCACATCAGCCCCCGTTCCATGGCTGAACATGATGGGCATAAGGCCTGCCAAAATGACGCTGACAGTCATGATCTTGGGGCGTATTCGTTTCACGGCGCCGAACATGACACTCTCTTTAAGGTCGGCCAGAATCTTCATCTTCCCTTCTTTTTTCCACTTCTCATAGGCCAGATCAAGGTACAGAAGCATGACCACTCCTGTTTCGGCATCAAGACCGGCAAGAGCAATGATTCCCACCCAAACAGCGATGCTCATATTATAATTGAGCAGATACAGAAACCAGAAGGACCCCACAAGAGAAAAAGGAACTGCGAGCAAGACAATCATCGTTTTGACCGTTGATCGCGTGTTCAGGTAGATGAGCACAAAGATAACAAACAGGGTCAGCGGGACGACCATCTTCAGCCGCTCATGGGTCTTGATCAGATGCTCGTATTCCCCGCTCCAGGTGAGCCTGTAACCTTCTGCGATCTTGAGGGTCGCCGCTTTCTTCCTGGCCTCCTCCACGTAGCCGCCCATGTCGCGACCGGAAAAGTCAATGAAGACATAAGCGGTCAGGAGCCCTTCTTCACTTTTAATGGCAGTGGGACCTTTGACAATCGCGAAATCCGCGACCTCGCCCAAGGGGATCTGCGTTATGGGCTGGGGTATCGTCATGCCCCCCGCACCGGCCAGAGGGGGTGCGGGCCGGTTGGCCATCATGACGGGCACCAGGACCCTTTTGAGCTGTTCCACATCGTTGCGCAAATTCCGGGGATAACGGACATTGACAGGGTAGCGTGCCCGTCCCTCTACCGTGATTGTCAGATTCATGCCCCCGATGGCGGCCTGGATCACCTCGCCGACATCATCGACGGTGAGACCATAGCGCGCCGCCTCTTCCCGCTTGATCGCAACATCCAGAAAATAGCCCGTCGTCACCCGCTCAGCATAGATGCTCCGGGTTCCGGGAATGTCTTTTAAATGATGCTCCAGGGCGAGGCCTATCTTTTCGATCTCTTCAAGATTTGGCCCGAGGATCTTGATCCCGACAGGCGTCCGGATGCCCGTGGCAAGCATATCGATGCGGGCTTTAATGGGCATGGTAAAGGAGTTCGCCACGCCGGGGATGGTCAGGGCGTCATTCATTTCGTCCTTAAGTTTTTCCACGGTCATGCCTTTACGCCACTGATCTTCCGGTTTTAGATTAATGACTGTCTCGAACATCTCCAGAGGCGCCGGGTCCGTGGCCGTCTCCGCCCGCCCCGCTTTACCAAAGACCTGGGCGACCTCGGGTATTTTTTTCAGAATTTCGTCCTGCATCTGGAGGAGTTTCCCAACCTCGGACACAGCGGCGCCGGGCAGTGTGACGGGCATGTAAAACAACGTTCCCTCATAGAGAGGTGGCATAAATTCCGAACCCAGTTTCATGAATGGGTAAACCGTGAGAGCCATGATGATGATGGCGACAACGATCACTGTCTTCCGGAAACGGATCGCCAAATGAGCCACGGGTTCATAGATCCTGTGCAATATAACACTGATTGGATTCTTTTCCTCAGGGCGGATTTTGCCCCGAATAAAGAGGGTCATCAGCACTGGCGTCAGGGTTACGGCCAGGAAAGAAGAAAAGAGCATGGCAAAGGTCTTCGTATAGGCCAGGGGCTTGAAGAGCCGCCCCGCCTGGGCTTGAAGCGTGAAGACGGGTAGAAAGCCCACGGTAATGACCAGAAGTGAGAAGAAAAGGGAGGGCCCCACTTCCTTCGCTGCTTCGATGATGACATCCGTTCGGCTTCCCGGTTGTCCTTGATGTTCCCACTCTTCGAGCTTTTTGTGGGCGTTTTCCACCATGATGATGGCGGCGTCCACCATGGCGCCTATTGCGATGGCGATGCCGGAGAGACTCATGACGTTGGAAGTGACGCCCAAGTAGTACATGCTGATGAACGCCATCAAAATGGCGATGGGGAGCGTCACAATGACCACCAAGGCGCTGGGCAGGTGAAAGAGGAAGACCAAACAAACGATGCTCACCGCCACGATCAGCTTGATAATCTCATCTTTCAGGGTTGCGATGGATCGCATAATGAGATCCGAGCGGTCATAGGTCGTAACGATTTTCACCCCTTTGGGGAGAGTCGGGGCGATGTCCCGGTTGATCTTTTCCTTTACGCGCTCAATCACGTTCAGGACATTTTCACCGGAACGGACGACCACGATTCCGCCGGCCACTTCACCCCTGCCATCCAACTCCGCAAGTCCTCTCCGGATTTCGGGACCCAATTGGACACGGGCCACGTCCTTGATGTAGATGGGCGTTCCGCCGGAGTTTGCTCCCACGGCGATACTCTCCAAATCTTGAAGTCCCTTGACATATCCCCGCCCCCGGATCATGTATTCCACACCGGATAGTTCAAGAACGCGCCCCTCCACATCCCGGTTGCTCTTTTTGACGGCCTCCATGACCTTTGTCAGGGGTATGCCATAGGCTGCCAACCGGTTGGGATCGACCGTGATCTGATACTGCTTCACAAAGCCGCCGATACTCGCCACCTGGGAGACACCGGGGACACTTTCCACAGCCAACTTGATGTTATAATCCTGGATGCTGCGCAGCTCCGAGAGGTCATGTCCCCCCGTTTCATCGACGACAGCGTAGGAGAACCCCCACCCGAGACTTGTGGCATCCGGACCAAGAATGGGATTGACGTCGGAAGGGATCTTGTTCTTTACGGCCTGAAGGTATTCCAGTATCCGGCTCCGCGCCCAGTAGATATCCGTTCCTTCCTCGAATATCACATAAATGAAGGAACTACCCAAAAAGGAAAAACCCCGCACGGCTTGAACTTTCGGGGCAGCCAGCAGTGTCGATGTGATGGGATAAGTCACCTGATCTTCGACGAGATCAGGGCTCCGCCCCACCCATTCTGTGTAGATGATAACCTGCGTGTCGCTCAGGTCTGGGAGCGCATCGAGAGGTGTGTTCTTCAAGGCCCAATAACCCCAGATCAGGGCCAGTGCCATCATGAGAAGAACGGCGAATTTATTTCGAGCACTGAACTCGATTATTTTTGCGATCATGGAAAGCCCGTTTTACTTCGTTCAGGGTTTGGAAAGGGGTTTCACCCCTTTGAGTTGGGCTTCGGAATCGATCAGGAAATTCGCAGAAGAGGCGACCGTTTCCCCCGTCTTCAGGCCGCGCAGGATCTCCACGGCGCCGTCGGCACGCACCCCCGTCTGGACCTCCCTGGGTTCAAAGGCGCCGTTCCCCCGGTCCACATAGACCACCTGGCCGCGGCCTGTATCAATGACAGCCGAATCAGGGATTGTCAGCTTTCCTCCCAGACGGATCCGGATCTCCACGTTGGTGAACATCTGGGGCTTCAATCGGCCTTCCGGGTTGGCAAGGGTCAGACGGACCTTGGCCGTCCGAGTGTCAGCAGAAAAGACAGGATAGATATAATCGATTCGGGACGACCACACGCGCCCCGGAAAAGAGCTGAGGGTGATCTTCACGGGCTGTCCCACTCGTATGGAAGATAATTCATACTCGTAGATGTCCGCGATGATCCAAACATGGGAAAAGTCGGCCACGTCGAAAAGCTTCTCTCCAGGCATAACCTTCATCCCCTGAACGGCCATTTTCTGTGTGACATAGCCGCTGAAAGGGCTGAAGAGGGTAAGGGTGCGGACGGGCTGTCCCGTCTGCCCGATCTTATTGATCTGTTCCTCCGAGATGTCCCAGAGGCGGAGCCGCTGTCGAGCCGCCTCCAAGGTGGCTGTCGCATCTTTTTCGATCATCTGTTTCAAATCCGAGACAGGTTCTACAGGCGCTGTCCTGACACCGTGGTCATGGCCTTCCGGTGGACTCTTTGTTGTCTGCTTTCCTGCCCATTTCTTCGTATTGATGAATTCCTGTTGTGCGGCCAACAGTTCAGGGCTGTAGATCTCCGCCAGGGGCTCTCCTTTTTTCACATAACGCCCAGTATAATTGACGTAGAGTTTTTCGATCCATCCTTCAATCTTTGTGTTGACAGTGGCCTGCTTCCTCTCGTCAATTTCGATCCGGCCCACGGTCCGAATGGTCTTCTGAATGGGTTTGACGACCGCCTTGACAGTCTTCACGCCGATTCGCTGTTGCAATTCCGGTGCGATCTCGACCTGTGGAATATCCTGCACCGCTTGTTCCTGGTCTTCCTGAGATGGTGCCTTTGCTTGCGGCACTGTCGTTTTCGGTTTCTCGATCGCCGGTGTCGCCGTGTGGCCCGAGTGACCTTGGGCATGGATGGCCATCGGAGTCAGGGCAAGGATGACGATGGCCATTATGGCGATAAATTTCATTTCCTTTCACCTCCCGACTCTGAGTTCAGCCCTTCCGCAATCGCATGGACCCGCGCAACGGCTTTCTCTCTTTCAGTGAACTGCGTCCAATATTGGGTCTCATATTCCAGCAGGGTCTTCAGCCTGGAAAGGACAACGATCGCCTCCGTCCTTCCAGTGGCATATCCTGAAAGAGCCAATTCCACATCCTGGGTGTTTTTTGGAATCAGGCCATTCTTGTAGAGATCCATCAGTTTGTCGGCTGCTTTGATCATCGAGATATTGTCGCTGATTGCTGCTGTGATCATGAGTTTTACAGCTTCCATCTCTCGTTTTGTCTGCGCAAGACCTGCCTTGGCCTCCAAAAGGGCAGGTTCCTGTTTCGATTTATAATTGAGAGGAATGTTAATCGTCGATGTCAGGCTCCACATATCCTTGAAATCACCCTGTCGATTGTAATAGTTGGCATTGATGCTGAAGTCCGGGAAAAATTCTTTTCGGGCCATCTTAACCCTGATGTCGGCCGCATCGATCATCTTGTTCCGGGATTTGATCTCGGGTGAACGGGTAAGGGCGATTTGAACAGCCTCTTCAATATTGTAAGAAAAGGGTTGATAGGATGGCTCGCCGGGCCTTCCCAGAATCGCACCCCCTTCTCGTCCGATCGTTGCCCTAAGCATGGCTTTCAGTGACTCGATCTTCTGGGTGAACATGGCCTCTTTTTCTAAGAGCATATATTTTTCCGTCTGGGCCATGAGAACCTCTTGCTGCATGGCTTTGCCGGAACTGTAACGGGCAAGGGTAAAGTCCTCAATCCGGTTGAAAATATCCTGCCGCCCCTTCAGAAGGTCGATATTTTTATAGGCCAGAAAGAGATCCAGATAAAGTTCCTTGACACGCGTGGCTATCTTAAGCTTAAGGAGTTCCAGCATGGCTTCCTGGCTTTCGGTGTCCCGCTGGGCCATTTCCCCTTTCAGTGCGCGCTTACCGGGAAAGAGAAATTGTTGCGATGCTCCAAACATCCACTGCGATCCCTGCTCCTCGCCGTAGGAATAACGGTCGAAGCCTTCGTTCTGATAACCGAGCATAAGCATGGGGTCAGGCAGGCTTTTCGCCTGGGGGATCCTCTGCTGGGCGGCGTCTATCCTGGCCCGGAAAGCCAATATCTCAGGATTGTTTCTCAATGCCTCGTCAACCAGGTGCTTCAGCTGCAAATCTTGGGCAACAGCTGACCCAGCCAAAAGGATTGAGGCCAATAATGCCAGGCAGAGCTTTAATGGATTATTTGACGTCCACATTTAGTTTCACCGTCTGCGTCTTTCCCGCCCGACTGATCTTGACCGATATTGACCAAGGGCCAGACATTGAGAAATTCAAGGTTGCCAGATATCGCTTATTCTTGAGGCTGGTGTCCGCCTTGTAGTTCATGGCCGGCATCCCCGGCATAGCCGGCATTCCGTAATCCACTGCCACCAAAGCATCCGTGATTTCCTTCCCAGCCCCATCCTTGATCCCCACGGACAGGTTATTTTTACCCGTTATCGGCGGATTTCTGTCGATCGTCACCAGGACCGTATACTCGCCGGATTTTTTTGTGATCTCGTAATCGTTCGCATAGACCAAACCCACTGCTAAAAATAAGAAACTGATAATGAACGCGATTCTCTTCATTTTGAAATCCTCCTTCGATGTTTGTGCACTTTGGTTTTAACATATCCTATTTGCGCATTTCGCCTGCCGAAAATCAAATCCGGTTTTTTTAGAAACACCTCTGTCTCCGGCGGCACCGATTCGGTGAGCCAGACATTGCCACCGATGACGGAACGGGCGCCGAGAATCGTCTGGCCGCCCAGAATCGTGGCATTCGCATAAATGATGACATCATCTTCAATGGTCGGGTGCCGCTTCTGACCGCGCAGGCTCTCACATTCCTCCCTGCTCAGTGAAAGCGCTCCCAGCGTTACGCCCTGATAGATTCTCACCCGGTTGCCGATCTCGGTCGTCTC
The DNA here is from genome assembly GCA_964460245.1 of uncultured Syntrophaceae bacterium. GTDB lineage: Bacteria > Desulfobacterota > Syntrophia > Syntrophales > Fen-1087 > JAXDBM01. The sequence continues at coordinate 16,116 of CAYWTL010000020.1, forward strand.
CCCGATCACGACCCCGGTTCCATGATCAATGAAGAAGCTCTCTCCGATCCTGGCCCCGGGATGGATATCAATGCCAGTGCGGCTATGGGCGTACTCGGTCATGATCCGTGGAATCATGGGGATCTCCTGATGCTGAAGCAGATGTGCGATGCGGTAAACGGTAATGGCAAAAAGACCGGGGTAGCTGAAGATGATTTCATCGTAGCTGCTCGCAGCGGGGTCTCCCGCGTAGGCGGCGCGGATGTCCGTCGCCAGCAGTCCCCGCAACCGGGGCAGTTCTTTCATGAAATCAATAGCCGCCTGTTGGCCCCGATCTTCGCAATGCGTGCAGGCCAAGTTGTGGCGGATACAGTCATGACGAATTGCCAGGGCGATCTGTTCGGCTAGGGTTTCAAATAGCGCGGTCACCTCCTGTCCGAAATAATACCTGACATTCACCTGGTCCACCCGCGTGGGGATGAAGTAGCCCGGGTAGAGGATTCGCCGAGTCCTTTTCAGGATATCGATAATGGCCTCGCGGGAGGGAATCGGCTCCGGTCCCACATGGTCAAAGCAATTGTCCCGGTTGCACGAAGACACGAGATGTTCGACCACGGCGGGAATTTCCTCGCGCTGCTTCCGGACCGCGGCAATCTCCGTCCGGCATTTTTCTCCGTTTGGAGTTTCATCCATGAGACACCGTCTCCTTCTGTTCCATGGTGCAAGCCTGCCGGTCCGAATGCCAATAGGGCGACATGCCGCGCAGCCTCTCAATAATGGAAGGCAGTTTTTCAATGACAAAGTCGATTTGCGCTTCCGTGTTGTAGATGCTCAAGCTGAAGCGGATCGAACCGTGGGCCATGGTAAAGGGGACTCCCATGGCGCGCAGGACGTGGGACGGTTGCAGCGAACCGGAGGTGCAGGCAGAGCCGGAAGATGCACAGATGCCGTACTGGTCCATCAGCAGAAGAATGCCTTCACCCTCGACGAACTCGAAGCTGATGTTCGTTGTATTGGGAAGCAGATTGAGCCGGTCGCCATTTACCCGGCTTTTCGGAATGCGATCCAGCAACTCGATTTCCAGTTTGTCTCTCAACTTCTTAACAACCGTGTTTTCCTTTTCCATGTTTTGTGCAGCCAGCTCACAGGCTTTTCCCAGACCGACAATACCGGCTGTGTTTTCCGTTCCACCCCGGCGTCCCTTCTCCTGGTGCCCGCCGATAAGAAATGGAGCATATTTTGTTCCCCTGCGGACATAGAGCACCCCGATCCCCTTGGGAGCGTGAAGCTTGTGCCCCGAAAGGGAGAGCATGTCGATGGCGTTCGCTTTCATGGAGATCGGTATCTTGCCGACTGCCTGAACAGCGTCGGTATGAAACAGGATGTTCCTTTCTTTGGCAATTTCAGCCGCCGTTTCCACCGGGAAAAGGACCCCCGTTTCATTATTGGCCCACATCAGGCTGACCACGGCCGTATCCGGTGTCAGGCTCTTTTCATACTGATCCAGGTCCAGCCGACCCTCTTTATCCACCGGCAGCTCGGTCACGCGGTAGCCATGCCCGGCGAGATCCATGCACAGTGCCTTGACGGCCGGGTGCTCTACGCGGCTGGTGACGATGTGCCGCCGCTCGGGCTGGGTCGTCAGGGCGGACCGGATGGCGGCATTGTCGCTTTCCGTCCCGCAGCTCGTAAAAACGATTTCATCGGGTTCTGCTCCGATCAAAGCAGCCGTCTGCTCCCGGGCCTCGCGGATTTTACGTCCCACCTGTCCGCCAAAGGAATGCATACTGGAGGGATTTCCGTAAAGGTCGCGAAAATAGGGCATCATGGACTCCAGAACTTCCGTTGCAACTTGCGTCGTGGCATTGTTGTCGAGATAAATCGTCTTCATGATGGCACCTCCTCGACCGACAGGTCCGGCGAAACGAGATCCTGTAACTTCACTTCCACGAAGTGCTTGAGCGTGATGTCCGACGCCCTGCAGGCTGCGCAAGCTCCTCGTGTCGCCACGAGAACCCGGTTTCCGATCACGTCGATCAGTTCGATGTCGCCCCCGTCATGTTTCAGGGACGGACGGATTTCCCGCTCGATGGTTTCCTCGATCATTCTGATTTTCTGAATGTTGGAAAGCTTCGGCCGGGTGACGGGTCTGATCTCGGACAGCACCCGCTCGATGATCCGCTGAATGGCCTCATGGCAGTTCCCGCAGCCGCCGCCCGCTTTCGTGTAGTTGGTCACATCTTCCACCGTCTGGAGGTTGTTTTCCCGCACGGCCCGCGCAATCTCCCGGTCGGTCACACCGAAACACTCGCAGACGATCTGCTCTCCCGGCTCCTTTACCGGCACGCCGCGGTAGTTGGCGATGGCCGCTTCCAGGGCTTCCTTGCCCATCACGGAGCAGTGCATCTTTTCCTGAGGGAGGCCGCCCAGAAAGGAGGCGATGTCCTGGTTGGATACCTTCAGGGCTTCGTCCAGGGTCATTCCCTTGACCATTTCCGTAAGCGCCGAGGAGGTAGCGATCGCGCTGGCGCAGCCGAAAGTCTTGAATTTGGCCTCCTTGATCCTCCGGTTTTCATCCAGTTTGAATGAAAATTTCAGGGCATCTCCGCAGGCGATGGAACCCACTTCCGCGACACCGTCCGGGTTTTCCACTTCACCCACATTGCGGGGATTCAGAAAGTGATCCTTGACTTTATCCGTATACTCCCACATCGGTCCGCTCCTTTCCGCGCCATTTTTCGATAATTAAACAACGCCATGAAACGCTGTCAATCGTACCGCTTCGAATCGTTTGCAGAATGTGAGTGCATTTTCAATGGGGAGCTCCATGCATCATTGGGATGATCACGATGCTGTCGCCGATTTTTACATCCCCGCCCGACAGTACCCGGGCAAATATCCCCTCCCGCGGCATGACGCAGTCCCCAACCATGAAATAAATATGACACCGGTCATGGCAGACCTTGCCGATTTGCGTCACCTCCAGCAGAACGTCGGCGCCGATCCGCAATCGGGTTCCGACGGGAAGGGCAGGTAGATCGATCCCTTCGGTCGTCAGATTCTCAGCAAAATCGCCATCCTTGACAGCGAGGCCCCTTGCTCTGATCTTTTCGATGCTTTCCCTGGCCAGCAGGCTCACCTGCCGGCTGCCCGGTCCGGCATGGGCATCGGCCTGCAGGCCGTAACACGCAACCATTCGTCCGCTATCGATGTTCGATTTTTTCATGCCCTTCCGGTCTGAAAGATTGACGGATAAAATTTTCCCTGTTGATGCTTGCAATTTTCCTCCTGATGACCCATTGTCCCTTTCGGGCATGCCGGTAAGGTCTCTTTTTGTTCACGTATCCAGGAAGGATGCCGCCCTTTTCCCGGACCGGGACGGATCGAAACAGTAGCTCTCGAGCCCCGGCACGATCATCCGGACGGTCGGCATGCCGATATCTTCTCTCCAGAGATCGACGGCAATGACCCGGTGCAACCCCGCTGCGTTCAGCCGGGCGATCATCGTCCGGACGTCGTCCAGGATGTCATCGCTGAACCCTCCATCCAGCTCGCGCAGGCTTTTTTGATCGTACGCGTAGAATCGCGGATCGTCTTCATATCCTTCCCCCTGCAAATAAAGAGGGTTTGTATCACACAGGCCTTCAAGGCCGTGCTTCTGAAGAAACAGGGCTCTCGTTGTTGCGATCTCGAGCAGGGCCCGCACCAGGGCGACACGCGGGTCCAGATGGGCGCCGAAGCCGTCGATGGGGACCATCTCCCGGTACACCAGATCCCGGGAAAAAGCGGCGACAACGGGCACATCAATATCCGTCGTCAGATTCTTTGCCACAATTTCAATGTCCGCTTTTTCAAATTGTCTAAGGACGTCGATGATGAATCGGTTCCCGGGCTCGTCTTCCAGGAAGAGCGCGTCATGGAAACGGTGCGTGTACTTGGCGATGCTCCAAGCGTCCCTTTCAATCAGTTCGGCCAGCCCGTGGATGATCGCCTCTTCATAGGTGTTGCCGGCGGCGATTCCGTTGGTGTGCGTACTGAACAGGAAGGAGCCGTCCGGACAAAAGGGGTGATAGACGGCGCACGCCGGAACCAGGATTTCCCTGTCTTCCGACAAGTCCTGTCCCCGGACCCAGTCGATTTCAAGGTCGTGCCGGTAATCGCTCGAATGTGAAAGGATCAGTTCCTGCGGGTCGAGAACATGAAAACGCTTTGCCAGCGACTCGAAACTTCCCCTGACCAGCTTTCCGGCGTATTCTTCCCGGAATTCGGAACAGTAGCGCTCGATCGCCTCCATGGTGATTGAAACCTGGGCCTGGATCGGGGAAACGCCCTTTCCCGTATGGCTTGTTTTTGAGCCGTCCGGCCGGATCCGATCGCAGGTGAATACGGATATGCCGATCCGGTCCACGTCCGTTGCGTTCCGAAAGGACAGCATGCCCGCCGTTTCTTTTACCTTTTCGACAAATCGTAGTGTCGAATCCGGTGTTTTGGAGCGGTGCGTTTCGAGGATATAGACCTTGGGGCATGACTTTAGGGTAATCTTTGCCATGATTCCTCCTTTGTCCTGCTAATTTTATGGGTGCAGTTTTTTATCACACCACTCTGGCCAGTCATCAAAGAAAACGCTTGAGTTCAAGATGTGCCGATGCCTTCGAAAAGTACTGTGGAGAGATAGCGCTCCCCTGCGTCGGGAAAGATGACGACGATTGTTTTCCCGGCAAGTTCACTGCTCATGGCCAGTCGCACCGCCGCGGCAGCCGCCGCACCGCAGGAGATGCCGGTCAGGATTCCCTCCTCCCGGGCCAGACGCCGGGCAAATGCGATTGCCTCCGCGCTTTCCACCTGCTCCACCCGATCCACGAGGGAGAGGTCGAGGGTGTCCGGTATAAAACCTGCGCCGATTCCCTGAATCTTGTGAGGGGCCGGCCGGAGCTCTTGCCCTGCCAGTTTTTGGCTGATCACGGGACTTTCCATCGGCTCCACGGCCACAGACAGGATGGATTTTCCTCGGGTCTTCTTGATGTAGCGGGAAATTCCCGTAATCGTTCCGCCCGTTCCCACGCCGGCAACGAGGACATCGATCTCCCCACCCGTATCCCTCCAGATCTCCGGACCGGTCGTTTTCTCATGAATTGCCGGATTGGCGGGATTCTTGAACTGCTGGGGTATAAAGTAACGTTCCGGATCGGATGCAGCGATGGTTTCGGCCCGTCCGATGGCGCCCTTCATGCCTTCGGCTCCCGGCGTCAGGACGAGATTCGCCCCGAAAGCGGCCAAGACCCGGCGACGCTCGATGCTCATCGTATCGGGCATCGTCAGCGTCAGTTTATATCCCCGGGCGGCGGCCACGTAGGCCAGGGCGATGCCCGTATTGCCGCTGGTCGGTTCGATGATTTCCATACCCGGCTTGAGCGCACCTCTCTCCTCCGCGTCCCAGATCATGGCGGCGCCGATGCGGCATTTGACGGAATACGCAGGATTTCGTCCCTCGATCTTGGCCAAAATGGCGGCCTTGGCTCCCTGTGCGAGATGATTCAGTTTTACCAGTGGCGTATTGCCGATGGACCGGGAATTGTCTTCATAAATGCGCTTCATTCGATGCCTCCTCATGGCCGTCGGACATGAGATGCCCTCCGTTGTGAAGCCTCATGTCCGGGGCGGACTTTTATGCGTATCCTTATCCGCTTCCGCTCCGCGGACGGAAAAGGAGTGTAATTTTCTATAATTTGGCCAATACAAAAACAGCGTTCCGGGCAAAGAGATTCGGGCAGCAGGACACGGTTCGTCCAGCGCCCAGATAGACGGCCTTCATGACCCGCAGCCCCTTGCTGCGGCAGAAATCCACGAAATCACAAATACTCAGGAAGCGGACATTGGGTGTTTCATACCAGTAGCGCGGCAACGACCGGGTCACGGGTGTTTTTCCCCGGAAGAAAATCGTTGCCCGTACGTTGAGATGGGCGAAATTCGGGAAGCCGACGATCACCCGCTTTCCGACCCGCAGGCATTCCTGGATGACAAAGTCCACCTTCCTCACTTCCTGCATGCTTTGGTTCAGGACCACAACGTCGAAGGACTCATCCGGATAATCTGCAAGCCCGCTCTCGATATCCCCCTGAAAAACCGTCAGGCCCTTCTCCACGCAACGCTGGACGGCTTCGTCGTCCAGTTCGATCCCCTGGACCGACGCCTGTTTCTCGCGAACCAGCATCGACATGAGCGCTCCGTCGCCGCACCCCAGATCCAGGACATTGGCTGCGGGGAAGACGAGTTCACAGATGATCCGATGATCCAGCCTTTCCTTCATGGGACATGACCTTCATAGGAGAGCGGAGGTGAATCCTTGCCGGTCCATCCCGCTTCGACGGAAAGGCTCGACATCCAGACGGCTTTCCTGATGTTTTCAAGAAAATTCCGGATGAGCCGTGTTTCCTCCTTCACCTCCACGAGGAAGGCGTCATGCCCGTAGGTCGATTTCAGATCGCAATAGGTCGCCACGATGTGACGCCGCTTGCACAAGCGGACGATTTCCTGGGACAGGTAGGACGGATAAAGCCAGTCCGATGTGAAGGAAATAACCAGGAACCGCGTGTCCGTTTTTTTGGCGCCCGGCAGAAAAAGACCGTCCGAGAGATCGAAATAATCCATTGCCTTCGTGATGTAGAGATAAGAGTTAGCATCGAAGCGCTTCACAAAGTTGTCGCTCCGGTAACGGAGATAGCCCTCCACCTCAAAATCCTCGGTAAAAGAATAGCTGTAGTTGCCGTTTTTCAACTTCCGGGAAAACTTCTCTTCCATGGATTGGTCGCTCATGAAGGTAATGTGGCCGATCATTCGGGCCACGGCCAATCCCTTCTTCGGCTGGCCGTGTTCGTAATAGTTTCCCATCCGCCAGGCCGGATCGGCCATTACGGATTGACGGATCACCTCATCGAAGGCAATCTGCTGCGGGGACTGCTTCAGGGCCGTGGCAATGGGGATGGCCGACCGAACCCGGTCCGGATAAGCCGAAGCCCACTGCAGAACCTGCATTCCTCCCATGGAACCGCCCACGACGGAAAACAGCTTTTCGATGCCCAGGGCATCGATGAGGCGGCGCTGGGCGTTGACCATGTCGCCGATGGTGATGACAGGGAAATCGAGCGCATAGGCCTTCCCCGTCTTCGGGTTGATCGAGGAAGGCCCGGTGCTGCCCTTGCACCCCCCGATCACGTTGGTGCAGATCACGAAATACCGCTCCGTATCGAAGGCCTTTCCCGGACCGATCATGCTGTCCCACCAACCCGGCGTTTTTTCATCCGGATGATAGCCTGCCGCATGGGCATCCCCGGACAGGGCATGGCAGACCAGGATCGCGTTGGAACGGTCGGCATTCAATTGGCCATATGTCTCGTAGGCCAGGGTCACCGGTCCCAACGTTCGCTCGGATTCCAACAGGAGTTCATCCGGTGGTGTGGCAAAAGTAAAGGATTGGGGTTCCACAATCCCCACGGTATCTTCAGTCATGAGATTCCTATTCCTCAAACGTCTTCTCCAGTGCCTGTCCGAGATCCCACAGGATATCGTCGATATGTTCGATCCCGACGGAAAGACGGATAAAATCCGGCGTCACGCCGGTGGCCTGTTGCTCCTCCGGCGACAACTGCTGATGGGTGGTCGTGGCCGGATGTATCGCCAGGGTTTTCGCATCGCCCACATTGGCCAGATGGGAGACCAGTTTCAGGGAATGGATGAACGTCCGTCCGGCTTCGATGCCGCCCCTGACGCCGAAGCCGACGATTGCCCCAGCTCCCTTGGGCAGGTACCTCGCTGCCCTTTCCCGTTCCGGACTGTCCGGCAGGCCGGGATAGTTCACCCATTCGACCTTGGGATGATTGTTCAGATACCGGGCTACGGCCAGGGCATTCTGCACATGCCTCGGCATCCGCAGGTGCAGCGTCTCGAGGCCCTGCAGGAAAAGGAACGCATTGAATGGGGACAGCGCCGGTCCGAGATCTCTGAGAAGGGTCACCCGGGCCTTGATGATATAGGCGATGTTTCCCATGGGTTTCAGTGCCTCAATAAAGTTCAGACCGTGATAACTGGGATCGGCTTCGGCAATGAGTGGAAACTTGCCGTTCGTCCAGTCGAACTTTCCCGAATCGACAAGGACGCCGCCCAGGGAGGTGCCGTGCCCCCCGATAAATTTTGTCGCCGAATAAACGATGATATCCACGCCGAAATCGATGGGCCTCAAAATGTAAGGCGATACGGTGTTATCCAGAACAAAGGGAATGCCGTTGTTATGGGCGATGGCCGCAATACCCTCCAGGTCGGCCACATCGAGCTTGGGGTTTCCGATAGACTCGGCATAAACAGCCTTTGTCTTCGGTGTAATGGCTTTTGCCAACGCATCCAGATCGTTCGATTTGACGAATTTCACCCGGATCCCCATGCGGGGGAACGTGTTGTGGAACAGGTTGTAGGTCCCTCCATACAGGTTATCCGCCGAGACGATCTCGTCACCTGCCTGGGCGATGTTGAGAATGGCCAGGGTGATGGCCGACTGGCCGCTGGAAACGGCCAGGGCGCCGATCCCGCCGTCAAGCAGGGCAATCCGTTTTTCAAGCACATCCGTTGTCGGGTTCATCAGCCGGGTGTAGATGTTTCCAAATTCCTGCAAGCCGAAAAGGCGGGCTGCATGGTCCGTATCCCTGAACTGATAGGAGGTCGTCTGATAAATGGGAACGGCCCGGGATCCCGTCGCGGGATCGGGTTTCTGCCCGCCGTGCAGCGCCAGAGTCTCAGTTTTCAATTGATGATCGATCTCGCTCATTTTTCCCCCCTATTGTGATTTTCTGCCATCCTCAATGGATCAGCATCCTTTCAATGCTGCGGCGCGCCCGGACCGCGACATGCTCGGGGACCTGGATTTCGTAAACCAGGTCCTGAAGGGCGCGAAGGATCTTGTCCATGGTCGTGTATTTCATGTTCGGACAGATGGCAAAACGGGAAGCCGGATAAAATCGTTTTTCCGGATTTTCCTTTTCCATGCGGTGAATGATGCCTCGTTCCGTCGCGATGATGAACGACGTCGATTTGGATTCCTTGCACGTACCGGCACATGCCCTCCGTCGAGGCTACGCGATCGGCCAGCGCGGTCAGTTCCGGTGTGCACTCGGGGTGAACCAGAACCTCCGCTTCGGGATGCAGGGTTTTCGCTTCCGCAACATTCTCGGGCCCGATTCGCGCATGGGTAGGGCAGAATCCCTGCCAGAGGATCAACTCATTCCCCGTCTGCGATGCCACGTATGCCCCGAGGTACCGGTCGGGGACAAAGATGATTTCCCTTCCGTCGTTCAGGATCTCGTTTGCCATGCGCACGGCATTGGCCGAGGTGCAGCAGAAATCGCATTCCGCCTTGACTGCCGCGGATGTGTTGACATAGCAGAGCACGGCCGCGCCGGGATGCTCCGCTTTGAGTTCCCGAACATTCTCTTCCGTAATCATATCCGCCATGGGGCAGCCGGCCTTCTCATCCGGAAGCAGGACCGTTTTGGCCGGGGAGAGAATCTTTGCCGTCTCCGCCATGAAATGAACGCCGCAGAATACGATCACATCGGCTTCCGTTTTTGCCGCCTGAATGCTGAGCCCCAGGGAGTCGCCAACGTAGTCGGCAATGTCCTGGACCTCCGGAAGCTGGTAATTGTGAGCCAGGATCACGGCGCTCCGGTCCTTTTTCAACTTTTCAATATTTTTAACAATTCCCATGCAAAACCTCATCGATGATCCCTCCGCCAAGAACGACGTCGCCATCATAAAACACGACCGACTGCCCAGGGGTGATGGCCTCCTGCGCTTCCGCGAAGACGGCCCGAATCCTGTCATTTTCAAGAACAGCCGTGCAGGGCGCCTCTCGTTTCCGGTAACGGATCTTGGCATGAACCTTTTCGGGCCAGGCCCGGACCAGGATACTCAGGTCGCCCGCCCGGAGTCCGGCTGCCCGCAGATCCTCCTTGCCGCCCACGACGATCCGATTTCGTAACGCGTCGATGGCGGTGACGTAAAGGGGCGTTTTATGGCTGATCCCCAGGCCGCCGCGCTGTCCGATGGTATAAAAAACGATGCCCTTGTGCTCGCCGAGTTTCCCGCCCTCCCGATCGACAATCCACCCCGGGTGAATCTCCGGCAGGCGCCCGGCGACGAAGGCCTGATAATTCCTCTGCGTTACAAAACAGATGTCCTGGCTTTCCCCCTTGGCTGCCACGGGGAGTCCGGCCTTCGATGCGATCGACCGCACATGCTCCTTCATGAAGGGAGCCAGCGGGAAAAGAATCGATGAAAGCCGTTCCGGCGCCATGTGGTAGAGGAAATAGGTCTGATCCTTGCGCCTGTCCCGCGGCCGTTTCAAAACAGGACCCGCGGCCGTTTCTTCGATGCCGGCGTAGTGGCCCGTGGCCAGATAGTCAAATCCCATGGCTTTTGCCTTGTCCAGCAGCGACCCGAATTTCAGAAAGCGGTTGCAGTTGACGCAGGGGTTTGGAGTCCGGCCGCGCGAGTACTCGTCAATGAAGGGGCGGATCACCTGCTCATCCAGCTCCGAGGCATAATCCAGGATATAGTGCGGCATCCCGAGCCGGTCGCAGACCCGACGGGCGTCGTCCACGGCTTCCGGTCCGCAGCAGCGAGTCTTTGCCCCCTCCACGGCCTGTACCCCAAGGCACATGGTCACGCCCGTAATGTCGTATCCCTGCTCTTTCAGCAGAAAGGCCGCGACGGAGGAATCCACGCCGCCGCTCATGGCCACCAGAATCCTTTTTCCCAATTTTACGCTCCTGTCATCGTCCGGATTTCATCAGAGCCTATCCACTGTACCGCATCTGTACCGCATCGGCATTCGCTGAGCCAGTTGAAGCCTTACACAGATGGATCTGTTTCCTGCCCTCCTCGTCATATCTGCGGTCCGAGGGCGTGTTCGGCCTTTTCCCGGTTCATGAGAACCAGGTGCTCCAGTGTGATGCCTTCCAGCGTTTCCGAGATCCTGCCGCCAAGCAGCGCCCAGACGTCGCGACTGGCACAGGTGGGCACGCGCGGGCAGGCCGACGGGTTTTTCACGCAATCGACGAGACAATCGCCCTCCAGGGGCTCGACGATCTGTTTCAGCGTGATCTCCGCCGGGGGCTTCGAGAGCATGTAGCCTCCGTGGGCGCCCCGGGTTGAATTCACGAGCCCCGCGCTTCGCAGCGGAATGATGATCTGGCTGAGGTACTTTTCGGAAATTTCCTCGCCCTTGGCCACATCCTTCAGGTAAACCGATCCCTGCCCATAGCGTCTGGCAAGGGCAAGCATCACCCTTACCCCGTATCTGGCTCTTGTGGATAGTTTCATGGGAAACACCGCTTTTTGAATTACTATAAATACTATCGTCTAAATAGTAATTAAACAAATCATCTTTTCTTGTCAAGCTTTTTTGCGATTTTGATTATCAACCTGGATCAATAAACAGGTTGACAATCAAAGCCATTTCTCATAATAAGATTGGGAATTTTATCGCATATCGATTTAATATATTGAATATTATTAATAAAATTAAAAACAAGGCCATCCGGGAGAAAAATTTGGGAATGGGTGACGCCCTGCGTCTCTTCGAGGAAGGGGCAGCCCGTCCGTTTCATCTCATGACGGCTGCGTCGGAGATCCGGGAGCATTTCAAGGGAAATGCGGTCATTCTCTGCGGCATTGTCAACGCTAAATCGGGAAAGTGCTCCGAAAACTGCGCATTCTGCGCCCAGTCGTCCCATTATCCGACGGAAGTAGATTCCTATCCTCTTCGAAAGGCCACAGAAATCGTTGAGGAGGCGGAAAGGGCCGGCAGGGTCGGTGCTGAAATGTTCGGCATCGTCACCAGCGGGAAACGGGTCAGGACCCGGAAGGAGTGGGCGGTCATCTTCCGGGCGGTGCGGGGCATCAACGAGCTGGGATTGAAAGCCTGTGTCTCTCCAGGCATCATCGATCGGGAGCAGGCGGAGGCTCTGAAGGCAGCCGGACTCTACCGCTACCATCACAACCTCGAGACTTCGCGGAGCTTTTTCGGGAAGATCTGCACTACCCACGACTATGACGAGGATGTGGAAGCGGTCCGGGCGGCCCGTTCGGCGGGGCTTTCCATCTGCTGCGGCGGCATCATCGGAGTGGGCGAAGGGGTCGGCCACCGAATCGAACTGGCCCTGACGCTGAGGGACCTCGGCGTAGACTCGGTGCCCCTCAACATCCTCAATCCCATCAAAGGGACACCGCTCGGCCGGACGCCGCCGCTGCCGCCATTGGAGATTCTGACCACCATTGCCGTTTTCCGGTTTCTGCTTCCGGACCGGGACATCAAGCTCTGCGGCGGCAAAGAGAAGAACCTCCGCCAGCTCCTGCCTCTCGGGCTGGTCGCGGGCGCCAATTCGCTAATGACGGGAAATTATCTGACTACCCTGGGGCGGGATGCGGACCTGGACCGGGAGATGATCGAAGACCTGGGGCTTCTCGCGAGCAGGGAGGCGACTCCGGTCTGTTCCTGCGCCGACGGCGGGAAAGGATGTTGCCGACCGTGAGCGATTCCGTTCAGGCCGCAAAGACCCGGGAACTTTTGATCGGCGATCTGAAGGCGGCCGCGGGCGCATGGATTTCCGGTCGTCTGCTTGGAGAGCGTCTGTCCGTATCGCGGTCCGCCGTCTGGAAGCAGGTCTGCGCGCTGAAGGAAGAGGGTTATGTCATTGAATCTTCGCCCCGCAAGGGCTACCGGCTGCGCGACCTTCCGGATCTTCTGCTGATCCGGGAAATCCGCGACGGCCTGGCGACCCGTGTGCTCGGTCGAAGGGAAGCCCGGTATGAGCGCCGGACCGATTCCACGAACCGGATTGCGAAAGAACTCGCCGTGCAGCGCGCCCCGGAAGGAACGCTGGTCATTGCCGAAGAGCAGACGCGCGGGCAGGGCCGGATGGACAGAAGCTGGTTTTCTCCGCCCCTGCAGGGCATTTATGCCTCGCTGATTTTGAGGCCCGCCATTCCGCCCCATGAAGCGCCCCGTATGACGCTCCTCTCCTCCGTCGCCGTCGCGGAGGCGATGCTGGCGCAGACCTCGCTGGATGTGCGGATCAAGTGGCCAAACGACATCCTCGTGAAGGGGAGGAAGATCGCGGGGATTCTCACCGAGATCGGCACGGGTATGGATGCCGTAGAGTACATGATTGTCGGCTTGGGAGTGAATGTCAACATCCCGGCAGAGGGTTTTCCGGATGAAATTCGCCGGCAGGCAACCAGCGTCCTGATCGAGACGGGCGCGCCCTTTCCGCGGGCTGCTCTCCTGCGCCGTTGCCTGGAGGCTTACGAAAGGCATTACGATCTTTTTCGGACGAGCGGGTTTGGTCCGGTGATGCAGCGCTGGAAAACGTTGACGGACATGATGGGGCGGCGCATCCTGGTGCGGACGGCCGGAAGGCAGCATGTGGGCGAGGTCCTGGATTTCGATCCGGAGGGTTTCCTGATCCTGAGGGACGACCGGGGCGAACCCGTCCGGATCTTCTCCGGGGATGTGACCCTGCTCTGAGAAGACGCCCCCGGTGAATCAGTCCGCCGGGAGAAACGAATGCAAACGGGGAGGTGTCGATTGTCTCGGGAAGAAATATCCCTGCGGGGAATGGCGTATGCGTCCATGTTCGGGGCGCTGACCGCCCTGGGCGCCTTCATCATGATCCCGCTGCCGCCCGTTCCGGTCACCCTGCAGACGCTCTTTGTCGATCTGGCCGGCGCCCTGCTGGGCGGCTATCTGGGCGCCATGAGCCAGGTCGTTTACATCCTGCTCGGTGTCGTCGGTCTGCCGATTTTCGCCGGCGGCAAGGCCGGGGCCGGGGTTCTCATCGGTCCGACAGGCGGCTATCTTATCGGATTCGTTGCGGGTGCCTTCGTCATCGGCAAGCTGACGGCCATGCGGGAAAAGCCGGGACTGGTCTGGCTGATCTGCTCGATGTCGCTGGGCATCGCCGTGGTGTATATCCTGGGCATCGCGCAGCTGATGGTCGTCGCGCAGCTGGATCTTGCCGGGGCCGTCGTCGTGGGACTGTTCCCGCCGCTGCCGGGCGACATCCTGAAGATCATCGTCGCGGCGCTGATCTGTCGGAAGGTGCGGGAGCACATTCGCCTGTAGGGGCGTATTTCATGAAAAACGAGGTTACCGGAAAACGGCCATGATCAAAGTCCGGCAGGTGAGCTACCGTTATGACGGCCGGGACGCTCCGGCCTTGAAGAACATCACGATGGAAATTCATGAGGGGGAGCATGTCGCCCTGATCGGACCGAACGGCTGCGGCAAGACCACGCTGATCAAGCATTTTAACGCGCTCTTTGCGCCAGACGAGGGATCGGTCGAGGTCGACGGCATGGATACCCGGGACCGGAAGAGCCGCAGCGAGATCCGGCGGCGGGTGGGAATGGTTTTTCAGAATCCCGACAATCAGATCGTGGGCGTGACCGTCGAGGAGGACGTGGCGTTCGGACCGGCCAATCTCGGCTTGACCGCGGCGGAGATCCGGAAGCGGGTCGACGAGGCCCTCGCACTGGTCGGGATGGAGCACTTTGCGAAACGGGCCCCGCACACGCTGTCCGGAGGTGAGAAACGGCTGGTTTCCATCGCCGGCGTCCTGGCCACGGACCCCCGGTACATTGCCCTGGACGAACCTGCGGCCTATCTCGATCCGTCGAGCCGGGAACGGGTCCTTGCCATGATTCAAAGACTGCATGGCCGAGGGATCGCCATCATCCACATCACCCACGACATGAACGACCTGGCGGGCGCGAACCGGCTGCTGGTGATGGAGCGGGGCGCGATTGTCCTGGACGGGGCGCCTCAGGACATCTTTGGCCGGGTCGAGGCGATGAAGGAACTCGGCCTTCGCGTTCCCCAGGTGACCCTGCTGATGCACCGGCTTCGGGAAAGCGGACTGGACCTGAAGACGGATATCCTGACGGTCGATGAAGCCTGCAAGGAGATATCGTCGCGCCTCGGTTCGCGGACGAACGGGGCGTTTCCGGGTTCCGAACCGGCGGGGGGCGGGTAAGATGGCGGGCTCGGGTCAATCGATCGCCGGCGAGTCGGTCGTGGACCGGATGGATCCGCGGGTGAAGATCGCCTCGACCGTCGCCCTGGGCCTGTTCACATTCCAGGCGGGCTTCGTGGATGCCTGCCTCATCAGCCTGCTGCTGCTTGCCGTGATGCTGGCGGCCCGTCTGGAATTTGCCCGCCTGCTGCGGGCGATCCGGCCGCTGGCCTGGTTTGCCGGTCTTTTCTTCCTGTTGCATCTTTTCTTCACCGATGGTACAGCGCTCTGGTCCCTGCCCTCCCTGCATATCCGGATTACACGGGAGGGTCTGTACCAGGGGGCGATGGTGGTCTGGCAGTTTGTCACGCTGGTCCTGAGCGGCACCATCCTGTCGATGACGACGAAGCCCTCGGAGCTGATCGGCGGCATCGAGAAGCTGCTGACGCCTTTGAAATATGTAGGACTGCCGACGCGGGAGATTGCCATGATGACGGCCATGGCGCTGCGCTTCATTCCGGTGATGCGGGACGAATTCGGCCGCATTCGGACGGCGCAGGC
This sequence comes from uncultured Syntrophaceae bacterium, assembly GCA_964460245.1. Lineage (GTDB taxonomy): Bacteria > Desulfobacterota > Syntrophia > Syntrophales > Fen-1087 > JAXDBM01. The sequence goes on from CAYWTL010000020.1 coordinate 31,715, forward strand.
GGCCCGGGGCGCCGATCTGGAAGAGGGCGGTCTGCTGCAGCGGGCGAAAATCGCCGTGTCCATGTCCGTACCGCTGATGATCAGCGCATTCCGCCGCGCCGACGAACTGGCCGAAGCCATGGAGGCCCGGGGCTATCACCGCGGTCCGCGTTCGGCCCTTCGTGAGCTTCGGTTCGAAGGTCGCGATTTCGCGGCGATGGGCTTCATGCTGATTGTCATGGCCGTGCTCGCGATTTCGAGAGTTTATGTAAAGCCGTAAGACCGGTGGGGAAGTTCACTGTGGAAAGGATATCCGGATTGGATCAAAGGCCGTGGATTTGGGTCGATTCGCCCCTCGAGCGGCAGTCCGCCGCAAAGGATATCGAAGCGTCGACGGTTCTCTGCATCGATACGGAATACGATTCGTTCCGCTGTTTCCGCGACAAGCTCTGCCTGATTCAGATCCGGGCGGCAAAGAGGACCTATCTTTTCGATCCGCTGAACGGCACGGACCTCTCCTTTCTGGCCGGACCCCTGTCCCATCCCGCCGTCGTGAAGGTTCTGCATGCCGGGGACAACGACATCCGTCTCCTGAAACGGGACTACGGCTTCAGATTTGCAAACGTCTTCGACACGCACCGGGCCGCCGCCCTTCTGGGCTGCCGCTATCTTTCCCTGTCCACTCTGATCGCGGAGCACCTGGGGGTCGAGCTGGTGAAAAGCAAGAAAATCCAGCGTTCTCAGTGGGATCATCGGCCTCTGACGGAGCAGCAGTTGCGGTATGCCGTGCTGGACACGGCCTACCTGGCGCCCCTTTACGAAAAATTGTCGGCGGACATTGACAGCCGGGGACTGGAAAGGCAGGCGCTGCGCGCCTTTGCCGACGTCGCGGCGGGAACCTGGCAGGAAAAAACGCTGGATGTTCGAGGACATCGGAAAGTCGACCGCTACGCTTTTCTGGATGCCGATCAGAAACAGGCCCTGAAACGGCTCTATCGCTGGCGCTTTCAGAAAGCCCGGGAAACGAACCGGGCCATTTTCATGATTCTGTCCGATCCGGATCTCTTCAACCTGGCGCGCGTCGGGAATCCGACGTTCTCAGCGCTGAAAAAAGAAGGCGGCCTTTCAACGGAAAAAGCCGCCCGCTATGGCGAGGAAATTATCGGCGCACTCCGTTCCCGGGCGCTCGGCTAATGAATGTCCACATGGTACTTCTGCAGTGATTTTGCCCGTCCATGTCCCTTCCGGAAGGCGGCGATGCCCTTGGCTGCGGCGATGGCCGCGGCGATCGTGGTGATGTAGGGCACCTTGTACTTGATGGCGGCCTTGCGGATGTAGGAATCGTCGTGCAGGCTGAGTTTTCCGATGGGCGTGTTGATGACGAGCTGAATCTCCTCGTTCATGATGCCGTCCACGATATTGGGGCGGCCCTCGTGCATCTTCAGAATGGG
>CAYWTL010000021.1:0-31666 GCA_964460245.1 uncultured Syntrophaceae bacterium
CGTATTTTTTCGCAACCGCTTCCAGGGACGGCCTCAGGCTCTCTTCGAGAAACAGCTCGACGAGATCGAAAAAGTCTTCCTCCGCCGCTTCATCTTCCTCTTCCTCTTCCTCGTCATGGGTGAAGAAGGAACTCAAAACCATTTTCTCAAAATCGACGGCACCGCTCTCGATCTTCTCAACCAGGGCCCGGGTTTCGCCGGGCGCCCGCTTCTCCGCCAGTTCGAGAAGCGCCATGAAGTATTCCTTCGGCTTGGACAGATCGAAATGCCCGACGGAAAAATCGATGAGTGGCAACCCACCCTCCATTTTTTTCCCGATCAGGCCCTCGTCGACCGGGAACAGCCCCTCCGGCATCCGCTGGCGGTACTCCTCGCGCAGGATGAGAATTTCTCCAAGGACATCGAGCAGTTCCTCGTAATGAGGGCTGATCGCCTTGTAGTTTTCAATCGTTTTCAGCGAGTCTTTCAGCATTCTGGGCATCACGCGCAATCTCCCGTTCCCGCAGGATATTTTCAGGGAAGAAGCTCTATATCTGCTTTGCCTGCCGACTTCAAGCGATTATTTTGCCCCCCTGTGGCAATGTCCGCCTGCCGTGTATCTGCAATTCGCTCTTTTTTCTTGACGCGGGACATGATAAACGGTCAACGTTAAGCAATGGCGAGACACACGGTCCCGCCGAACAGCATTGGAGGTTCACTTTGAAGAAGGGAAGTGCCATCCTGATCGCATTTCTGGCCGGAGTGTGGCTGGCCGCTGCGGCCGCGCAGGGCGCCACGGTCGATCGAATCGTCGCCGTGGTGAACAACGACATCATCACCGAAAGTGAACTGGAGTCCGCCTTTTCACTGGTCCGGAAGCGGATCGAGGCCTCCTACCAGGGGCCGGACAGGGAACGGGTCATCGCTGAAGGCAGGCTGCAAGTCCTGAGCCGAATGATCGATGGCAAGCTCATCGAACAGCGGGCGGCCAGGCAGGGGCTGACGGTGCGCGATGAAGACGTCATGGCGACGATCACGGACCTGTTGGGCAAAAAAAACATCCGGATGGAGGATTTTCTGAACACTCTGGAGCGGGAGGGATCGAACTTCGAAGCCTACAAGCGGGAAATCCGGGACCAGATGATCCGAATGAGGCTGCTGCGCCGGGAAGTCCGTCTGGGAATCCTGGTCACCGACGAGGAGATCGGCGACTATTACGTCAAGAATCGGGCGGAATACGAAGGCAAGGAGGCTTACCGGATCAAGCAAATCCTGCTTCTGGCGCCTGAAGATCAGGATCGGGCCAGAAGAACGAAACGGCTTTCGGACGCCGTCAGCATCCACAAACGGCTGAAACAAGGGGAATCCTTCGACCTGTTGGCTGCCCAGTTTTCCCAGGGACCGGCAGCGGCCACGGGCGGCGACATCGGGTTCGTCGAAGCGGGCACGATGCTCCCCGAGGTCGACCGGGAGGCGGCAAGGCTGAAGATCGACGAGATCAGCGAAGTCATCGCCTCTCCCGTGGGCTTTCACATCATCAAGGTACTGGACAAAAGAGGCGGAGGCAACAAACCCATCGAAGCCATTCGCGAGGAAATCAAGTCGAAACTCGAGGATGAGAAGATGGAAAAAAAATATGAGCAGTGGATCACGGACCTCCGCAAGCAGTCCCGAATCGAGGTCAAGAACGTGACGGCGCCCTGATCAGCCGTTCGACATTGCGCAACCCGCATTCGCGCCGCAACTGCGGAAGGACAGCGCCTCAACCGGACGGCCCGCTGCCGTTCCCCGTTTTGCCCGGCCGTCCCGTATCCGCGGAGATGACGAAACCGATCGAGACCGTTCAATTTGAATTGCATTCGGATCAAGGGCGCCGCCCAGCACAACCTGAAGCACATCAACATCGACATCCCCCGGGATCGGCTTGTCATCATCACCGGTCTCAGCGGTTCCGGAAAGTCCTCTCTGGCCTTCGACACCATTTACGCCGAGGGGCAGCGCCGGTACGTGGAATCGCTTTCGACCTACGCCCGGCAGTTCATCGGCCAGATGGACAAACCCGACGTCGATTCGATCGAAGGCCTCTCGCCGGCCATTGCCATCGAACAGCGGACCGCCAGTCAGAACCCCCGCTCGACGGTGGGAACGGTCACCGAGATCTACGATTATCTTCGCCTTCTTTTCGCCCGGATCGGCATCCCCCACTGCCATCAGTGCGGGCAGCAAATCAGGGCCCAGACGATCGACATGATGGTGGATCAGGTCCTTGCCTATCCCGACGGCACGCGGATCAACCTGCTGGCCCCCCTCGTCAGGGGGAAGAAGGGCGAATTCCAGAAGGAATTCAGAAAACTGCTGAAGGACGGCTTCGTCCGGGTCCGCGTTGACGGCCAGTTGCGGGAACTGGGCGAGGAAATCACCCTCGAAAAGAACAGGCGCCACGACATCGACGTCGTCGTGGACCGGCTGATCGTCCGTGAAGGAATCCGCAAGCGCCTTCGGGATTCCCTGGAAACGGCGTCCGGGCTGACCGGCGGACTCGTCAGCATTGACGTGGCGGGCGGCGAGGAAGTCCTCTTCAGCGAACGGTACGCCTGCCCTCGCTGCGGCATCAGCGTGCCGGAGCTGGCGCCCCGCATGTTTTCCTTCAACAGCCCCTACGGGGCCTGCTCCGACTGCGGCGGGCTCGGCACGCGGATGTATTTCGACGACGAGCTGGTCGTGCCCGACCCGGAGCTTTCCATTCGGGAGGGGGCCATCCTGCCCTGGGCCGGCCGGAGTTCCATGTACTACCACCAGATGCTGGACGCCCTGGCCGAGCATTATCATTTCGATATCAACACCCCCTTTCACCAGCTCCCCGAAGAGATCCGAAGCATGCTTCTCAATGGTTCCGGAACGGAGAAAATCCGCTTTCATGCCGACCGCGGCGGGCGGCGCTATTTTTACAGCCGGCCTTTCGAAGGCGTGCTCAACCAGCTCAACCGCAGGTACCGGGAAACGGCTTCCAATGCCGTTCGCATGGACCTGTCCCGTTACATCAACCTCAGGGAATGCCCGGCCTGCCGGGGCGCCCGCCTGAAGAAGGAGAGTCTCTCCGTCACCATTGACGGCCGGAACATCCACGATCTTTGCCGGCTGTCCGTCGGGGAATGCCTCGAATTCTTCACGTCGCTCCGCCTGACGGAGCAGGAGACCCTCATCTCGGAGCGGATCCTGAAGGAAATCAACGAGCGCCTGCACTTCCTGATGGACGTTGGAATGGACTACATTACACTGGAGCGGGCCTCCGGCACGCTCTCCGGCGGGGAAGGCCAGCGCATCCGGCTGGCGACGCAGATCGGATCGGGGCTGGTGGGCGTCCTCTACGTCCTCGACGAACCGACGGTGGGACTCCACCAGCGGGACAACGTCCGGCTCATCGCCACGCTCAAGAAGCTGCGGGATATGGGAAACACGGTTCTGGTGGTCGAGCACGACATGGACATGATGCTCGCGGCCGACCATATCATCGACATGGGGCCCGGCGCCGGGATCCACGGCGGAGAGGTCGTTTTTCAGGGAACGCCGGAAGAGATCTGCCGGGCGGAGGAATCGCTGACCGGCCAGTACCTTTCCGGCAGGCGGTCCATACCCGTTCCGGAGCAGCGAAGGCCGCTGTCCGCGCGGTTCATCCATCTGGAAGGGGCCCACGAACACAACCTGCGGGACATCGACATCAAAATCCCGGTGGGCCTCTTCACCGCCGTCACCGGGGTCTCCGGCTCGGGAAAAAGCACGATGATCATCGAAACGCTCTACAGGGTTATGGCCCGCAGACTCTACCGGCAGAAGGGCGCCGCGGGAAAGGTCCGCCGGATCGCGGACCTGGGCGGCATCGAACGGGTCATCCTGATGAGCCAGCAGCCCATCGGGCGGACTCCCCGGTCCAACCCGGTCACCTACACGGGCGCGTTCGCCCCGATCCGGGACCTCTTTACTGGGCTTAGCGAGTCGCGGATCCGGGGTTACAAACCCGGCCGTTTCAGCTTCAATGTCAAGGGGGGGCGGTGCGAGGCCTGCGAAGGCAACGGCCTGATCAAGATCGAGATGCACTTCCTGCCCGACGTTTACGTGACCTGCGACGCCTGCCGCGGGAGGCGCTTCAATCCGGACACCCTCGAGATCCGCTACAAGGAACGGAACATCGCCGAGGTCCTGGACATGACGGTCAGCCAGGGCCTCTCCTTCTTCGAGAACATCCCGGCCATCCGGTCCAAGCTCCAACTCCTGTTCGAGGTGGGCCTGGGCTACCTCCGCCTCGGGCAGTCCGCGACCACCCTCTCCGGGGGGGAAGCCCAGCGGATCAAACTTTCCCGGGAGCTGGGCAAAAGGACAAACAGCAACACCCTCTATATTCTGGACGAGCCCACCATCGGCCTGCACTTTGCCGACATCCAGAAGTTGGTCGATGTCCTGATGCGGCTGGTTGACATGGGGAACACCGTGGTGGTCATCGAGCACAACCTGGACATCATCAAGTCGGCGGATCACCTGATCGATCTGGGTCCGGAGGGTGGGCCCGGCGGGGGAAGAATCGTTGCCGCGGGAACCCCGGAGGAGGTGGCCGCGAACGAGGCGTCCCACACCGGCCGCTACCTGCGCAGGACTCTGCCGGACCCGGGTCAGGAGGCGTCGTTCTTGTCCACGAAGGGGATCGTCAGTTCGTAGGCGCCGTAGTTCAGGACGGACTTGACCGGGAAGGGCGCCTTTTCGAAAACCTTCAGCATGGATTTGTTGTCCGCCAGGACATCCGCCGTGAAACCCTCCACGCCCTGCTCCCGGGCCACGCGAATGAGCAGATCGAACAGGAAGGTCGCAATCCCCCGCCCCTGATACTCCTCGTCCACGATGAAGGCCGTGTCGGCAAAGGGCCGGTCCAGGTCCTTCCGGCGGACATAGCGGCCCTCGGCAATGATTTTCTCCAGCCCCGACTCCGTGACGACGCCGACGATAGACATGGTGTTGACATAGTCCACATTGACATACTCCTGCATGCGGACATGGGGCATGGTCTTGACGGGGCTGAAGTAGCGGTAGTAGACCGCCTGATCGGAAAAACGGTAGAACAGACGGCGCATCTCGTCCTCGTCCGAGGGCTTGATGGCCCGGAAGCAGACCGTCAGGTCGCCCTTGAAGGCATGGGAACAGGCGATCTTTTCAGGATAGAGGTGCCCCGACTCGGCCAGGTAGATCTGGTCCGCATAAAGCAGCCTGGACTCCTTGGCCTGCCGGACCAGCCCCGCTCGGTCGTCCGGATGGGCGATGTCGATCAATGCCTGCGACCGCTCGCGGACGGTCCGGCCCGTCAGATACGCCACGCCGTACTCGGTGATCACCATGTCGAGGGATTCCCGGTTGGAAAACTGATAGGGGTAGTCGTCGACGGAGAGGACGATGTTCGACTCGCCCCTGCGGTTCCGGCTGGGCAGGGCAAAGAGGGTCCGGCCGTTCCTGGAGAGCGCCGCGCCGGCGAAGAGTTCCTGGACCACGCCCGGTCCCGCGGTGACGTTTCCCCGGCCGGCATGCAGGGCGATGTCTCCGGTCAGGTCCGCCTTCCGGGCCGGCAGAATGGCAATGTAATTGCTGTTCATGCCGACATTCTTCGGCTCGTGCGTGACGTCGATCGGCTGGAATTCCACGAGCGGGTTCCGGTCCAGCCAGCGCATGAGTTCGGCGGTGCCGAGCGCATAGGATGTGAGCGATTTGCCCGGGTAGAACGCTTTCCGGCGGTTCGTGACGGCGCCGCTTTTCACCAGGTCCATGAGGGCGTCCGTGAAGAAGGAGGTGTGAACGCCGAGGTGCTTCTTCCGCACCAGATGGAGGGCCAGCGCATCGTAGAGGGGACCGATGGAGAAGGAGAAACAGCTCCCGTCCGGGATGACCGACGCCACGTGGGCGGCCAGCTTCCGGTAGACTTCGTCAACGGGCCAGCGGGCGAGGTGAAGGGGCGGCTCCGTGGCATGGACCAGACAGTCGAACTCGTCGGCGTGGACGATCGTGTCCCCCAGGGTCTGAGGGCTCGATTCATTGATCTCGCCCACGACCACATCGGCATGCTCCATGGCATGCCGGGCCACGTCCACCCCCACCCCCAGGCTGGCATAACCGGATTCATCGGGGGGCGTGATCTGGATGAAGGCCATGTCGATCCGGACCGCTCCGGATTTGAAGAGCCAGGGAATGCGGGAGAAGCGGCTTGGAATCAGGTCGACCCGCCCCTCCCGAATGGACTCGCTGGCCAACCAGCCCGCGTAAAAGGTTTTCAGGCGATATTTTTTCGAATAGCGGGAATCGATCGAAAGGGGGTCCCCCAGGCTTATGAGCTGGATCAGCTCCAGATCCTGCAGGTTCGGCTGGCCGGACGCCATGAGGTGCTTCACCAGCGTGCGGGGTTCCGCCATACCCGTCCCCAGGAAGATGCTCATACCCGGTTCGACGCGTTCCAACGCCTTTTCCGGGGAGACGATCTTCTCCCGCCAGGATTCAGGTTGCTTCTTCGCCATCCCCGATCCCCAATCCGTTTTCCTTCGTGCCGAAACGGGTCATGATCACCCCGCCCATACCCAGGATGATGGCCAGGACCTTGATCATCCAGCCGACATAGGGGATCCAGCCGACCAGCCACAGGATCACCAGCCCCCAGAAGGTCTGAAGGACGATCCGTCCCTCGGCCTTCTTCATCCGAACCAGAACCCCCCTGCCGACGAGCTGCGAGACGGCAATGAATCCCAGCAGGGCGCCGCAGACGACCAGGATCATCTCCAGCGGGATGAGAACGATTCCGACGACGGATACGGTCAGCAGCACAGCGAGCGGCACGATCAGGAGGAGGCAGAGAAGCCCGGCCAGGGTAACTTTGAATGTGTCTGCCCGAATAGCCGCGGCGATGACCTGAATGGGTTTCGGAATCAGGGTGACTAGGAGCAGGGCCAGGATGAGCACCCCGACAAAGATGACGATCGAAAAGATGGCGAACAGCCATGACCAGCCCTCCCAGTCTTCACTGAGGAGGTCGGATATGGCCGCCGAGATGTTCGACGAGTTGATCTCGGTCATCGTGCCGAGAACGCTTGATCCCCGGCCCTCCACGATAATTCCGCCCAGTGCCGCCACGTCCCCTTTGACAACGGCTGTCGTGCCCAAAACCACCGAACCGCCGATGGCGACGGCATGTTGCTCGACCGTGCCATTGACCGTGATCTGCCCCCCGAACACGACCACGTTCCGGACCGTCATGTTTTCCTCGACCACTACATCGCTGTTTATCTTGACGATGCTGGCCGCCTCCGCAGCAGCGCCTGTGGAGAAACCCAGGAGCACAAGGAGGACCAGAATGCCGGCAAAAAACCTTTTCATGAACGAAAACCTTATCTCGTCAAATACTTGTAAAATGTCCAGGCAATCCGGACCACCTGCGTTCCCCGTCGCCGTTTCCGCCGTTTTTTTGCGTATCACTTTCCAGAAGGCTTCCTTTGCTGTCGAATGTACTCAATCACCCCGGGGAGAACGGAGATGATGATGATAGCGACGATGACCAGCGTAAAGTTCTGTCTGACCACCGGCAGATTGCCGAAGTAGTAGCCTCCGAAAATGAAGAGTGCCACCCACAGAATCCCTCCGGTGACATTGAAAACGATGAAGTGGGAATACTTCATGCTTCCGATCCCGGCGACAAATGGCGCAAATGTCCGAATAATTGGAATAAACCTCGCAATCACAATGGTTTTGCCACCGTGCTTCTCATAGAACCGGTGTGTCCGCTCCAGATATTCCCGTTTGAAAAACCGGTTCGTGTCCTCGTGAAAAACCCGTGGGCCCACATAATGCCCGATCATGTAGTTGACCGTGTCCCCGGCGATCGCGGCCCCGCACAGCAGGAGGAACAGCCAATCCACTCTGAGCCCGCCTATGGCCGCCAGGGCGCCCAAGCCGAAAAGCAGGGAATCGCCGGGCAGGATCGGAGTGACAACCAGGCCGGTTTCACAGAATACAACTATAAATACAATAATATAAGCCCATCCACCGAAATTCTGAATAAGCCAGACGAGATGCTGATCGAGATGAACAAAAATATCAATGAGCCAGAGGAGCAGTTCCATAAAGGGGTCCGGTTCAGAATCCTGGAAAGTGGCGGCAGTATAGAGAAGCAAGGATGAACTGTCAACCAGATTATTGACACCGGATTATTGATTGCTTTTTAAATAGTTTTTGATTGATATTCCGGATGGTTGTTCTTATAATACCCGAAAATCCCGAAGCTGCGAGCCCCCCGTCGATGCATGAATTATCCGTAATGGAAGGCGTTCTGAACGTCGTACTGAAGCATGCGCGGCAGAACGGGGTTCAGAGGGTCCTGGCGGTCAGACTGAGGGTTGGTGAAATGACCGATCTGGTCGATGAATGGATGCAGCGCTATTTCGACTATCTCAGCGAGAAAACCGTGGCTGCCGGGGCGGTCCTGAAGATCGAGCGGACGCCTGTCGTCTTTCAGTGTGAATCCTGCGGCACAGACTACCCCGTCAATCTTCGGGAAGCACGTGATCCGTCCTGTCCGGCCTGCGGGGGGATCAAGGCCCGCCTCAAATCCGGCCGCGAGTTTTTTATCAAAAATATCGAGGTGATGTGATGGATGAACTCAGACTGATTGAAATCAGGGAAGACATTCTCTCCGACAACCAGGCCCTTGCCGGTCAAATCCGGGAAGGCCTTCGTGCGAAACAGGTCTTCCTGATGAACCTCATGGCTTCTCCGGGCGGCGGCAAGACCAGCCTGATCCTGCATACCCTCAAGCGCCTCAGGGGGAAATTCCGAATGGCCGTCATCGAAGGGGACATCGATTCCCAGGTGGACGCCGAAAAAATCATTCGGGAAGACATCCCCGCCGTTCAGATCCGGACGGGCGGCTTCTGCCACCTGGACGCATCCATGATCGAGAAAGCCCTCCAGGAGCTGGACCTGGACGGACTGGACGCCATCATCGTCGAAAACATCGGGAACCTGGTGTGCCCCGCCGAGTTCGACATCGGTTCGACGCGCAGCGTCATGATCCTGAGCGTTCCCGAAGGGGATGACAAGCCTCTCAAATATCCCCTGATGTTCTCCGTATGTGACGTTCTCGTGATCAACAAGACGGATTATCTCGAGGGCTCCGACTTCGACATGGAAGCCATCAAGGCGCGTGTCTTGAAGCTGAACCCCGGTATTCGGATCTTTCCGGTATCCTGCCGGACGGGGCAGGGAATCGACGACTGGTCGCATTGGCTGTCGGCGGAAATCGAAAAAATCAAAAAGGGAGAAAACTGATGGATGTCCTGTCACTGAGCCGCCTGCAGTTTGCCATGACGGCGGGGTTTCACTTCATCTTCGTGCCGCTCCGCTCACACTCGGGCTCTCAATCCTTGTCGCCTGGATGGAAACCCTCTTTGTGCGGACCGGCGACGAGATGTACCTCAGAATGACCAAATTCTGGGGCAAGCTCTTCCTGATCAATTTCGCCCTGGGGGTGGTCACCGGCCTGACCATGGAATTCCAGTTCGGTATGAACTGGGTGGAATATTCGAAATACGTGGTAGACATTTTCGGCGTCCCACTGGCTATCGAGGCAATGGTCGCCTTTTTCCTGGAGTCCACCCTTATCGGCCTGTGGATCTTCGACTGAAACCGGGTCTCGAAAAAGGTCCATGCCTTCGCGATCCGGATGGTTGCCCTAGCCACCAACCTCTCCGCCCTCTGGATCCTGCTCGCCAACGGCTGGATGCAACACCCGGTCGGATATGCCATTCGGAATTGACGGGCCGAAATGGTCGATTTCCTGGCCGTCATCGCCAGTCCATACGGCTGGCCGAAGTTCCTCCACACGATCCTGTCCGGTTATGTGGCGGCGGCTTTCTTTGTCATGGGCATTGCCGCCTGGCACCTGCTTCGAAAGAGCCATCCCGTTTTCTTCAGAAAATCCTTCCGCATGGCGGCGGTGTTCGGCCTGGCCAGCTCCCCGCTGATTTTCGTCATCGGCGATTTCCACGCCGCCGAGGTCGCCAAAACCCAGCCGACCAAACTGGCCGCGATGGAATCGGTCTGGGAGACCGAACGGGGCGTGCCGCTCTACCTGATTGTCCTGCCCGATGTCAAAAACGAGCGCAACGCCATCGAATGCATCGGCATTCCGAAGGTGACCAGCTACCTCGCCCACCGGGATTTCAATGCGGAAGTGAAGGGCCTGAAGGCCTTTCCCGCCCAGGACAGGCCGCCGGTCATGGAGGTCTTTGTGAGCTTCAGGCTTATGGTCATGCTGGGGACGCTCTTCCTGGTCCTGTACGCCCTGGCCGTCCATCTGTCCCGGAAAGACCGACTGGAGGCGAACCCCCTGTTTCTCCGGATTCTGCTCTACTCGATTCCCCTGCTCTACCTGGCGGCGCAACTCGGCTGGATCGTGGCGGAAGTGGGGCGTCAGCCCTAGATCGTCTACGGTGTGCTGAGAACATCCGATGCCGTCTCCCGGCAGATCGAACCTTCCCAAGTCATGGCATCGATGATCGGCTTCGGGATCTTCTACAGTTTCCTGGGAATTCTGGACATCTACCTTCTAGCCAAATCCGCCCGAAAGGGACCCCTGGAAGGTGCCGGACCCAAACCCACCCCCTTGAAGGAGGCGTAGTATGGAATTTCAAATCATCTGGTTCATTCTCTGGGGCGTTCTCTGGGCGGTCAACTTCATGGCCGACGGCTTTGACTTCGGTGTCGGGATCCTGTACCCGTACCTGGGAAAGACAGACGGGGAGAAAAGGACGATCATCAACAGCATCGGGCCCGTATGGGACGGCAACGAGGTCTGGCTCGTCACGGCCGGCGGCGCCACTTTTGCCGCTTTTTCGGTGGCCTACGCATCGATGTTCAGCTATCTCTCCTCCGCGCTCCTGATCATTCTCTTCGTCCTGATCATGCGGGGCGTGGCCTTTGAATTCCGGGGAAATTTGGACAGCGCGGCCTGGAGGCGGGGATGGGACTGGGCCATTTTCCTGGGGAGCCTAATTCCGGCGCTTCCTTTCGGCGTGGCATTCGGCAATATTTTTCAGGGACTGCCGATGGACCGAGCCGGCTATCTCGGCAGCCTGCTAGGCCTTCTGAATCCCTACGGCCTGCTGACGGGCCTGCTCTTCGTTACGCTGTTCATCGTCCACGGCGCCCTCTGGACAGCCATGAAAACCATGGGGGCCTTGAGCGTCAGGGCCGCGACGCTGGCGAAAAATTCCTGGGTGGGCCTCCTGCTGGTTGCCGTCCTGTTTCTCGTCAACACGGCATTCCAGACGAAACTCTATTCGAACTTTCTTGAAAACCCCATTTGGCTGATCGTACCGGCCATGGCGGTTCTGTCGCTGGCCGCAATCCGGATGTAGCGCCCGATCATTTTTTCACGCGGCCATTGATTTTCAGAGAGGGAGGCACTATTTTTATGTAAATTGAAATGTGCCTGACTCGCAAAAACGTCAATCGGGTGCCTTCAGTTAAAAATTTTGCAAGGAGGAGAAGATGATCGGGAAAAAGATGCGCGACCTGATGAGCGAACAGATCAAAAACGAACTGGAGTCTGCTTACATCTACCTGTCGATGGCAGCTTACTTCCATGCCCAGAACCTGGATGGGATGGCGCACTGGATGCGGTGCCAGGCCCATGAGGAAACGATCCATGCCATGAAGTTCCTTGACCACATCAACGACCGGGGCGAAGCGGTGACCCTCTTGAATCTGAAACAGCTCAAGACCGCTTGGAAATCGCCCCTCGAGATCTGGCAGGACACGCTGGAGCACGAGAAATTCATCACATCCAAGATCCATGACCTAGTGAAGCTCTCCAGAAAAGAGAATGACATTTCTTCAGACAGCCTGCTGAACTGGTTCTCGAAAGAGCAGGTGGAAGAGGAAGCGACGGCGGAAAAGATTCTTCGGCAGATGGAGATGGTCGGGGAAAGCAGGCAGGGCATCTTCATGCTGGACCGGGAACTCGGCGTTCGGGTATTCCCGGCAGGTTCGCCTTTTGATCCGGCGGCCTACAACCTGGCGACCTGAACTCCTAACCCAACACGGCCCTTTCATGCGAAGGCCGGATCCCTGTCAACGCGAATGACGGGGTCCGTCCTTCTTTCACTTCAGCCACAAGATGCGCCGTTTGTTGACCCCTTCGGCTCACGATAGCCGGATTATCTGTAAATTTAATAATATTACTTGTTCTAAGACGATCGGGCGGAACGGAACTTCAGATAGTCTTCAGCGCTCTGCTTTGGCTTCTCGATCATCGGCAGATGTCCGACTTCCGGCATGATGATGACATTTGAACCGGGAATCAGCCGTTTCAGGATCCCGGCTGTCTCAAAGTGAATCACGCGATCCTCTTTCCCCCAGACAATCAATGCCGGTATCCTGGATCCGGAAATCCGCTCCTCGACGGAATCCGCCACAATCTGCGTGAAGATGCGCTTCTCCAGATTGAAGTTTCTGATTCGTTCGTTGGACATTACATTCAAAACCGGCCTCGGAATAAAGGGGGGATTTTTCATAACGAAATTGAAGACCCGCGAAAAATCATCCTCGGTCCTGACCATGAGCGGATTTTCCCCTGTTTCCCTGATTATTTTCCCCAGCTCACTTTCAGGCCCCGACCAGACACCGCCCGGATCAAGCAGCCAGAGGCTTCCGACTTCCGTCGGGTGCATCGCCGCATATGTCATCGCGATGTGTCCTCCCATGGAGCTTCCGCCAAAGTGAAGATAATTTATTCCCAGAGAATTCGAAAGGGTTCGCAGGCGCTCGACCTGAGCCTTTGGCGCGTAATCGGCATTTGGCGGGGTGTCCGATTCTCCGAAACCGATATGGTCGGGGATGATGACGCGATAATGGGGCGTAAGAAAGCGCGCCACCTTCGTGAAATTGTCCTTATTGCCTCCGAATCCATGCAGCAACATGAGCGGTTCGCCCCGCCCACCCTCCAGGTAAGCGTAGATCAATCCATTCGGGAGCTTGATTTCCCTGCGTTCGAGGTCGGAGTGGCGGCGCAGGCTCTCAATGGCGAAGCGCGTCGCCTTCTCCGGTACAAGATAAACGCAACCCGTCGCTGCAATGACCACCGACGCGATCAAAACGACAAGAATCTTTGCAAAGCGCATGCTGCCTCCTGATGATTCCTTCGACAGTTTCCTGCGGCCTCTCAGTAGGTCACGATCTTCAATTCATCGTAGGAAACCTTCTGGGGACCGCAGACCGTGACGCCGATGACCTTCATTTCCATTCCTTCCCGGGAAAGGAAAAGATTGCCCGCCAGTTCACCGTTTACATAATATCGGAACAAACTGCCCCTCGCCTCCACGGTCTGCCGGATTTCCTCGCCGGATTTTGCCCCGGCGCCGCCACAGTTCCAATCCATTCCGGAAACCGTTTTCCCGTCGATGACGGCCGATGCCTGGGCGCACCCGTTTTTCGAAACGTGGAACCGGCAGGAATCGCCCCTGCCGCTCCCGATGATCAGTCCGAAAGGAATGTTGTCAAGCCCTGAATTCCAGACGCTTTTCAGTCCGATGTCGAAATTTTCCGGAAGACGGAAGGGAAGTGGAATCATTTCTGTTGAGCATTGGTCGTTTTTTGTTTTCACAACGTAGGCGCCCGATGAGAAACAGGTGTCGGAATCCCGGCTTTCGTGAACATTCCAACCGCGGTCACTACCGTCGAAGCTTTCCAGAAACGAAATCTTTCCCTTCAAAGGGGCCTCCCCTCCCCATCGGCTTGTACGGTCGGTAAGGGCCGCTTCCTCGACTGTCTTCACATCCGTGACATCCCGTATGGAAGGGTACCAGGGACCCCGCTCGGGTTTCATCCCGTACAACTCGTAGATGCGCCCGGCCTTCACTTCGATTTCCATTTTTACAGGGGCGGGCACGTAGGTTCTGAAGCGCATGCCGCAATCGTCACGGCAGAACTCGACAGCATATCGGCCCGGCAGAAGTTCCATCAGTGAGGAACTCGAAACAAGGATGGGAACTCCCGTGCCTGCTGTTTTGATCCGGCTGATGCTGACATTTACGGATGTGATCAGTATGGATATTTGTTCTCTCGGCAGCGGCGGACCGGCATAGTGCTTTTGGGGATGATATCTTGGCGCAGCGACGCAGGAAGCGAGGGAGATCGCCATCAGAAGAATGCCCGGCAGTGCACGTATGCGAACGGTTCGTTCATCTCTGTTCCGTTTTCTCATACCGAACCGTCCTGCCTGAACCCGCAAGCAATTCATCCGACCGCAGGGAATGTGCCAACCCTTGCGAAAATGATTCCATAGCATGACGGATCAGAGGCTGTTGAATGCCGATTTGACGATTTCCGTTCCGTATTTTCTCTCGAGACGCCTGACGATAAAGTGACCCCGCGCCCTGTCCTGGAAGTGATCGATAAAGAGCGTATTGATCAGTGCGCCCCCAGCCGCCCCGATTGTCGGCACTGCCTGTGCCGCGGCCTTTTCGGATACCTGGATGCCGAATCTTTCCGCGATCTGAACGATCAGACGGACGAGCGCGGGACTCCCCCTGCCGGTGAGTCCCTTTTCCGCAAAGTGCCGGGCGGCATCCGTAACGGACTGTGCCAGCGCGGCTCGAACCGCAAAATATCCGGTTTCGGCGGCATCGTCTTTCCGGCTCGTTCCCCCCAGGGCGAACACCTCAAGGCATGCCATTTGGGAGTCGATGTCGCTGATGGATTCTCCTTCGCTCCTCGCGATGTCGGCGATGGAACGCAGCATGATTGCCGTCGATAGGGGAAGTTCGGCCGCGAGAGCCGGCAGCCCGAAGAAGCCCCCGATGCCGCCCGTCGCCGCAACAGCGATTTTGTGGAGCATTTCGGATGATCCCTCTCCCGGGATATCTTTCATCGTGTTGACTGCCACGTGCACCGCCTTGTACAGTCCGGCCTGCGTGATTTCTCCCACCTTTTCCTTCCAGTTACCCGGGAGCAGTCTGAACCCCTTTTCAATGGGCATACCCAAGGCGTTGGTGATCTGCGCGGCAACGCCCGGGTTCTCAAGCAGCGCCCTCGCCCTTTTCAAATCCTTCCAATCAGTCTGGTCCAATTTCATAGGCATTCCATTGCAAAACTTTCAGTGTGAATGGGCCTCTCGTTCAAAGTGGTTCTCCCTGTACGGATCACGGCCGCGAAGAAGCTGCAGGATGCTGGAACCGCAGTAAAGCGGTACGAACAGTATGCCCCACCGCTCGTATTGGCGTACATGAATGCGTTCGTGAGAACGGCAGGAGGAGAGCGAAGCCTGGTCGACGCCGAAGATGACATGTCCAAAAGTGATGGCGTAGAGTTGAAGGGAAAAGGGTAGGCGGGTTACCCATTCACCAAGCCGGCCGCCGCAAACTTCAAGCGTTCCTTCGCCGATGCGGGCGGTCGCGCCGAGCAGAATCGCGACGAGCGCAGTCATCAGCCCCACCAGAGACCACGGCATGGCCCAGAGGTATCGAAACGCACAAAGGGAAACACTGGCGACCTTCATAATGAAATCCCCTTGATCGGAATCATCCGGAATTGAAAAAGATGACATAAATGCCACATGATTGTGTCGATATTGCAACACATCACACGCTTGTCGTCACTTGAATCCTGTTTCTTTTTGAATTTTATTTCATCTCCGGTAATAGGAAATCAGAGCGGCCTTCGCGATCGTCTCGTTGTTAAGGAAAAAACCGACCCTTGGAATACGTTTTTTCGATTTCCTTTTCCTGTTTCACTTTTCACTTCCTCCAATTTACTGTAAACTGCCGTTCCACTTGCGTTTAATCAATCCCGGAAAAATGTCGGATTCGTTCCGGCTCTTCAGTTTTAGACATCATCACAGTGATTCTGCCGCCACGCTGACAAGGCGCGCTTCCTCCGCGAGGGATGAAATGCGGGCAGTCTCATCGTCGAGATGCGACAGCGGTTCTTTCAGATCGTGCCGGATCTCGAGAAAGAGACGTTCAAAGATCTGCGTGATCTCCTGATCCAGCCGAGCCCGGAACTCATCCCGCGATTTTTTCATCTTCTGTGAAAAGTCACTCATGATTGCAGACCGCCTCCAGAGCAGCGTCACGGCCACGAGGCCGGCGCCCACCGCCGCCAGGATGCCGCCGGTGATGTCAAAGGCAATGAGGTGCGTTGCCATTGCGATGACCGCGCCGAGGGCCGCAATGCCCCCGCCGGCCAGCGTGAGTTTGCCCAGATCGGAGCCTTGGATTCCCTTTTCGTCTACGATGTCCGAAATGCGGAGATCCCGGAGCTGGTTCCGCAGCCGTTCCAGGATGTCGATGCGGTCCGAAGCGACCGGACGGCCCCCCTTCTGCTGACGTTCCTGCCGATGCGCAATCGCCGCGCCCAGATCATCGAGCATGGCTTTCATCTCGTCGGACAAGTCTTTCGAAACGCGGGAGGACTCGGCGTCGATTTCCTCTCTTGCCGTTTTCTCGAACTTCTCCTGCGTTTCTTTGATCCAGGTTTTCACATCCTTGTCGCGGAGGAAGGGGATGGAACGGCGCAGAATCGTCCCAACCTCCAATCCCTCCCGGAAATCATCCTCCAGCCTGGAGGCAAGACGGTCGTATGAAAGACCAAGGCTATCTACAACCAACCGCCTGAGCGACTGAGCCTTCAACCGCCTCCCCTCCACCCGAGCCAGCAAATCCCGGTAAAAGGTCTTGTCTTCCGCAAGGGCGGCCTCCTCGCTACGCAGTCTGGCAAGCAGATCGCCCACGATCTTCCTGACCGTGTCCCGTGATCCCTCCACCTTCATCCGCCAGACCTCTCCGCTCTCAACGGCGGTCCTCAGAAATTCCCGGAACTCGGCAAAACCGCTGTCCGAGGCCCCCTCCAGTTCACGCTTGGCGGACAAGGTGAACAGGATCGGATTCTGAACATTTCGCTCGTGCGCATATTGCCTAACCTTCTCCTGATTGACGGAAAGTTCGCGCTGGCTGGCAAGGTCAGCCTGTTGCAACACGAAAACAGTCTTCCGGTGCCAGTCCTTTCGCACGAGCGACAAGAACTCCCAAGCGGTGGCGGTATGTGGATTTTTGGCCGGAAAAACGAAGACGACGAGGTCGCTTTTCGGGATATAGTTTTCCGTGATTGTCTGGTGATTGCGAATGATGGAGTTCGTTCCCGGCGTGTCGACGATCGTAATGTCCCGAAGAACCGGCCTGGGCAGACGCACTCTTTCCCAATGATCGCCCAGCGTTGTCTTTGACCGGTCTTCGCCATAGACCAGTTCCTGAATCCCGGCCGTGCACGGGTCCGGTGCAACCTCGCAGACATCCTCTCCAAGTAGTGCATTGATAAAGCTGCTCTTTCCGGACTTCACCTCGCCGACGATCACGAAGAGCGCTGCCGATTCCAGCATCCCCAGCCGGTCCCTCAGGATCACCGAGGCCCCTGCTTCAGAGCACCTTTCCGTCAGAGACAGGCATCGCTGGATGACATCCCGCAGCGAATCATACTTTTTCTTCAGTTCCGGTCCGAGGACGCGCTGAGCCGACATGGACTTCTCCTTCCCCGCAAATCGCTTTCTGACAATCCATTCAAAATCACATCTTGAGTTCAGCGAAATAATTTTTCATCAGTCATCCGTTCGACGCGCCGAACTGATTTATATGTTTGATATAATTCAGACATGGGTTGGTCTTCTTCCATTTAATCACAATACTATTGATCCGCCATCCTGACTGCTGTTCATCAGGACGGACTCTCGGGAGAAGGATGCCCGCCTGAACCGGCAGCAGGCGCAACAGCCAAAGACAGGCCGGCCAGTTTTTCCTCGATGGCGCCCTTGAGCACCTCGAGGATCTTTACAAGGGATTCTTTCTCTTCAGGGCTGCAACCCGCCAGATCGATGGCGGCGATCTTTCCCCAAACCGCCTCAAAATAAGCGATCTCCTGATTCCTTGTTTCCTTCACTCGTGGCTTTCTCTTTTTCGGCTTTTCCTGTGCAAGCTGCCGTTCCCGGTATTTTCTGAAAAGCGAGACCATGCTCCGCTGCTGTTTATGCCGCGCAATTACGATCAACTCCCGTTTCGGAATGGTCGGATCTTTCCGGCATTCATCCCGGACCTGCTGGGGTAGTCTGTTGAGGGAGAGCGTCTCCGAGATCGTGGCCTTCGATCTGCTGAAGATGGATGCGAGGTCGTCCTGGCTGTATCCCAGATCTTCAATCAGCCTTTGCAGAGCTTCCGCCTCTTCCATCGCAGTTAGGTTCTGTCGGACAAGGTTCTCGATCAGGGACAGCTCGGCCGGTTTTCCTTCGACAAAAACGGCGGGGATCGTCTTCATTCCTGCCTTGCGGGCGGCCTCGATGCGACGCTCCCCGGCCACGACGAAAAGCCGATCATTGCTTTCCCTTCGGAAAAGGACAGGCTGCAGAAGACCGTATCTGAGGATGGACTGGATCAATTCTTCCAGCGCCTGGGGATCGAGATGTTTTCGCGGCTGGTCGGGATCGACAAGGAGGATGTCGACGGGAATGTTGTAGAGTTGGCCCTTGACATAGGCCTCGGTTTCGTGAGTCATTGCGGTTAACCTCCTGATCTGGCGCGCTTTCGCATTATCCTGCCTTCAGAGGCAAGATATATCCACAATAGAAAAATGGAACGGACATGTCAATAGAATTCAATTCAGGCCATTGCCTGCGGGTGTGCCATCTGCTCTTCGAGCACCGAATGCCGGATCGTTGCGCTTTCCGCGGGTCATAAAAAAATGCCGCGCCTTAATGATGCAGGACGACTTTCCGCAAATTTTCGTGCATGCATTTTTTTATTGACAGAATAGAACGATTGTTCTATTTTCAGACGGACCTTGCGTTGGCAGAGGAGGTCCAGTCAATCAAAATCATTGACAGAGGCAGAAAAAGTATGTAATTTGCAGATGGTTAGAAGGCCATCGCCGCTCTGTGGGCCTGACGTGAGGTGTTTTCTGAACGAAAAATTCATCAAGGCCCTGGCCACCGCTTTCGGCAGCGGCTTCGCGCCTTTTGCCCCGGGAACGGTCGGAACCGTTGTCGCAATACCGGTCTATCTGATCTTTTCCCCCCTTTTCTGGCCCCTCTATTTGCTGTCGGCCCTGGCCCTGACCTTCTTGGCCGTTTATGCATCGCATGAGGCGGAAAAGATCTTCCAGAAAAAGGATGCGCCCCAGATCGTGATCGATGAGATTGCCGGCTTCATGTGGGCCATGTTTCTGGTGAACCCGACCGCTCGGCACATTCTGCTGGGCTTTATTCTTTTCCGGTTGTTCGATATCCTCAAGCCCTTTCCCGCCCGCCTCTTTCAAAACCGGCTGCCGGGAGGCTACGGGATTGTCATGGACGATGTGGCGGCGGGAATATACGCGAACATATCCCTGCTGATCCTTTTAAAGTTATTTAATATATAGAAATCAACGGTGCAAACAGGCCCATGAAAATCGGCATTCTTACCATCGGCAACGAACTGACCAGCGGCCGGACCCAGGACACCAACTCGTCCATGATGGCGCGTGTTTTCAGCACGCAGGGATGGCAGGTGCGCCTGATGATGTCCGTCGGCGATGACGAACTCCTCATCAAGCAGGCCCTCGGGTACGCTCTGGCCCAGAGCGATGCGGTCGTTGTCACGGGAGGACTCGGTCCCACGGCCGACGACATCACGACCGCCGCGATAGCCCGCTCCTTTGGACTGGGGATTCGCCGGGATGAAGCCGTCCTTCGTCACATTCGGGGGATCTTCGAAAAATACCACCTGAACTGGACGGAAAACAACGCCAAGCAGGCGGACTTTCCCGAAGGGGCGGAGGTGATCCCCAACCCGGTCGGGACAGCAGCCGGTTTCGCCCTGAAGCAGAAGGGAAAGGTGATTGCCGTCATCCCCGGCGTGCCCCGGGAAGTCCAGAAGATTCTGCCCGAAGGGGTTCTCCCGATCCTGCGCCGCGAATTCCCGGAAGTGGGCCGGCATGTGGCCGTGCGGACGATCAAGACATTCGGCCTTTCCGAGGCGGCCGTCGACCAGGCGCTGGCAGACCTGGATCTAGCCCATACCGGTGTCGGCATCGGCTTTTACCCGAACTTTCCGGAGAACCACATTGTCCTCACGGCATGCGAAGCTGATGAAGCCCTGGCGGCGGCAAAGGCCGAAGAGACAGGAAAAGCCGTCATCAAAAAGCTGAAAAAGCACGTCTTTGCCCTCGATGGCGACACCCTCGAAGGGCTCGTGGCGAAATCCCTGACTGAAAGGGGATGGACGTTGGCTGTGGCGGAATCCTGCACGGGCGGCCTGGTTACGGACCGCCTGACGGACATCCCGGGCAGTTCGGCCTTTCTCGAGCGGAGCGTGATCACCTACAGCAATGCCTCGAAAGCGGAACTGCTGGGGATTCCCGCAGACATGCTCGAAACATACGGCGCGGTGAGCGAGCAGACGGCACGAAGCATGGCCGAGGGCGTCCGAAGGCTTGCCCGTACCGACCTGGGGCTGGCCATCACCGGAATTGCCGGTCCGGCGGGAGGATCGGAACAGAAACCGGTTGGCACGGTATACATCGCGTTGGCCGACAAGACCGAAACCCTTTGTCGCCGTTACGTGTTCCGATGGGACCGCCGGCGCAACAAGATCATCTCGTCCCATGCGGCGCTGCTGCTGCTGAAGCGCCATCTGGACGGGGAGCGTGAAGATGACTGAAGAAGAGAAAGTGCGTGCTTTCCTGGCGATAGCCCCCCCTGAAGCAGTGATCCGGAAAATCGCGACTATCCAGGACGTGTTGAGAAAGAATATCCAGGGTTCGATCGGCTGGGTCCGGCCGCAAGGCATTCACCTGACATTGAAATATTTCGGCGATATTGGTAGAGAAGACATCCGATCCATTTCCTGGGTTGTCGCCGGCCATGCCGGGAATGCCCGGGCAATGAAACTGGACATTCAGGGACTGGGCGTTTTCCCGAACAGCAGGCGGCCACGTGTGCTTTGGATCGGCGTGCAAGGAGAGACGGCGCAGCTCATCGGCCTGCAACAGGCCGTCGACAGGGACCTGGAGACTTGCGGATTCAAAAGGGAGGAGCGGCCTTTTCGGGCCCACTTGACCCTCGCCCGGATCAAATCCCCACAGGGATTGGCCGGGATTGACAGGATGCTCGCCGAAAAAGGGCTTGAAGCGGCCGGGTCTTTCGAGACGAAGGGGTTGACCCTGTACAAGAGCGATCTGACGCCAAGTGGGGCAATCTATACTGCACTGGCCGATTTTCCGTTTCAGGGATCATAAAAGACAATTCAGGGAGGTCACAATGGCATCAGATATGGATCGGACAAAGGCAGTGGATCTGGCCATCACCCAGATCGAACGCCAGTTTGGCAAGGGCTCCATCATGAGGCTGGGCGGCAGCGACAAGGTTGCCGACATCTCCGTCATTCCGACGGGTTCTATCGGTCTTGATGCCGCGCTGGGCGTGGGCGGAATTCCCCGGGGACGGGTGATCGAGATTTTCGGTCCCGAATCGGGTGGGAAAACAACCCTTGCCCTGCACATCGTGGCCGAGGCGCAGAAGCAGAACGGACTGGCGGCCTTCATCGACGCGGAACACGCCCTCGACGTTTCCTACGCCCGCAAGATCGGCGTCAATACCGACGACCTGCTGATCTCGCAGCCCGACAGCGGTGAGCAGGCCCTCGAAATCGCTGAAACCCTCGTTCGCAGCGGCGCCCTGGACGTCCTGGTTGTCGATTCCGTCGCGGCCCTCGTCCCCAAGGCCGAGTTAGAGGGGGAGATGGGAGACGCTCAGATGGGCCTTCAGGCACGCCTCATGTCGCAGGCACTCCGCAAGCTGACCGGAAGCATCAGCAAATCCAGGACAACGGTCATCTTCATCAACCAGCTTCGAATGAAGATCGGGGTGTTCTTCGGCAATCCCGAAACGACAACGGGCGGCAACGCGCTGAAATTCTACTCCTCCATGCGACTGGACATCCGAAAAGTGACGGCTCTCAAGCAGGGGCAGGATGTCATCGGCATGCGGACCCGGGTCAAGGTCGTCAAGAACAAGGTGGCGCCACCTTTCCGGGAAACGGAATTCGACATCATCTTCGGCGAGGGGATCTCCCGTGAAGGGGACATCCTCGATCTGGCTGCGGAACACGGCATCCTCGAAAAGAGCGGCGCCTGGTATTCCTACAAGGGTGAGCGCC
This sequence comes from uncultured Syntrophaceae bacterium, assembly GCA_964460245.1. GTDB lineage: Bacteria > Desulfobacterota > Syntrophia > Syntrophales > Fen-1087 > JAXDBM01. Next base: position 22,233 of record CAYWTL010000021.1, read on the forward strand.
TCGGCCAGGGCCGGGACAACACCCGGGCCTTTCTCAAGGAAAATCAGGACACCCTGAGGGAAATGGAAGCGGCCGTGCGGGAGAAACTGGGACTGCTCCGGACCGAGCCAAAAGAGAAGCCCTGATGGACGAAGATCCGGATTTCGAGAGGGCAAAAAAGAAAGCCTTTCGCCTCCTGGCGCGGCGGGCGAGGAGCGTGCGGGAGCTTCGCGACAAGCTGAAGGAAAGAAAAATCGAGGACGACTTGATCGACCGCGTCGTATCCAGACTTTTCGAACTGAACTATTTGGACGACGAGGCATTTGCTAGGCAGTGGGTCCGCCATCTCGCAGTCGACAAGCTCTCCGGCAACCGCAGGATTCAAACCAGCCTACGGGAAAAAGGCATTCCGAAGGATTTGGGCGAGCGGGTGATCGCCGAGATTCGCGGGGAATTTTCGGAAAGCGAGGCACTGGCAAAGCTGATTCGCAGGAAGCGGAAAAGCAGGCAGCCGGACGCCCGGGAGAGGCGATCTCTGGCGCAGTACCTGCTGGGCAGGGGGTTTGCGCCGGACCTGATATTTGAAATGATTCGAGGGACAGAGGAGGGACACCGTCATGATGACAGGCAGTGAGATCAGGAAAAAATTCTTGAAATATTTCGAGGAGCACGGACATACGATCGTTGCCAGTTCGGGACTCATTCCAAAGGACGATCCCTCGCTTCTCTTCACCAACTCGGGCATGGTGCAGTTCAAAAACTGCTTTCTGGGCCTGGAAGATCGGGGCTACACCCGGGCGGCCAGTTCGCAGAAATCCGTCCGGGCCGGGGGCAAGCACAACGACCTGGAAAACGTGGGCTTCACCGCCCGTCACCACACTTTCTTCGAGATGCTGGGAAACTTCTCCTTCGGCGACTATTTCAAAAAGGAATCCATTGCCTGGGGATGGGAATTCCTGACGGAGCGGATGGGGCTTCCCAAGGACAGGCTCTGGATCACCATCTACAGGGATGATGACGAGGCTTTCGAAATCTGGAACAAACAGATGCGCGTCCCGGCGGAGCGAATCGTCCGGATGGGCATGGACAGCAATTTCTGGATGATGGGCGAAACGGGCCCCTGCGGTCCCTGTTCGGAAATTCTCTACGATCAGGGTCCGGGGGTGGGTTGCGGCCGCCCGGAATGCAGCGTCGAGTGCGACTGCGACCGCCACCTGGAGCTTTGGAACCATGTCTTCACCCAGTTCGACCGGGACAAGGACGGAAATTTTACCCCCCTGCCGAAGCCCAACATCGACACGGGCATGGGCCTGGAGCGTCTGGCCGCCGTCATCCAGGGGGTCAGCAGCAACTACGACACCGATCTGTTCACGCCCATCATCCGTTTCGTGTCGAAAATCAGCGGGAAAGCCTACGGTGCATTCGAGGACAGCGATGTCTCCATGCGCGTCATCGCCGACCACAGCCGGGCCGTGACCTTTCTGATCGGCGACGGCTGTCTTCCCAGCAACGAGGGGCGCGGTTATGTCCTGAGGCGCATCCTGCGGCGGGCGGCGCGCCACGGCAAGATGCTGGGGCTGGAGAAGCCCTTTCTGAACGAGGTGGTCTCCGTCGTGGTCGAAACCATGAAGGACGCCTATCCGGACCTGATCGACAAGGAATCCTACATCCGGAAAGTGGTCGTCAATGAAGAGCAGCGCTTCATTGAAACCCTGGATTCCGGCCTCCGGATCCTGAGCGATGAGGTGGAAGCCTTGAAAAAGTCAGGCCGGACCGTCGTTCCTGGCGAGGTGGTGTTCAAGCTGTACGACACCTTCGGTTTCCCGGTGGATCTGACGGCGGACATCGTCCGGAAGGACGGCCTGACGCTGGACAACGACGGTTTTGAAAAGGCCATGGAGGCCCAGCGCGAGCGGGCACGAGAATCCTGGAAGGGAAGCGGTGAGCAAGCCATTGCCGACAGTTACATGAAGCTGTCCGTCAAGGGGATCGCCACGGAATTTGTCGGATACCACGGCGTGACCGAATCCGTCTCCCGCATCTCGGCCATCCTCAAGAAGGACGAGGCCGTGGATACGCTGTCGGAAGGGGAGAATGCGGAAATCTTTGTGGAGGAGACGCCCTTCTACGGTGAAAAAGGCGGCCAGGTGGGAGACACGGGCGTGATCGAAGGGGACGGCTTCCGTTTCGAGGTCTGGGACACCCAGTGGCCCTTGGACAACCTGATCACGCACATCGGAAAACTGAAGCAGGGGACGCTCAAGGTCGGCGATCGGGCCGAGATGAAGGTGGACCGCCCCATCCGCCGGGCGACGGAGGCCCACCACTCCGGAACGCACGTTCTGAACGCCGCGCTGAAAAAAGTTCTCGGGGACCATATCAAGCAGTCCGGATCACTGGTCAACCCAGAGCGGCTTCGCTTCGACTTCACCCACTTTTCGAAGATCGATGAGGCGGAGATGGAGCGGATCGAAACCATCGCCAATCAGATCATCCGCGAAAACGCGACCGTGGAAACCCGGCTATTGCCCAAGGAAGAGGCGATGAAAACGGGGGCGGCCGCAGTGTTTGACGAAAAGTACGGCAACGTTGTGCGCCTGGTCCGGATGGGCGATCACAGCATGGAGCTCTGCGGCGGCACCCATGTGGAGCGCACCGGCGACATCGGGGCATTGAAGGTGGTCAGCGAATCGGCCGTCGCGGCCGGCGTGCGGCGCATCGAAGCGGTCACCGGAGAGGAAGCGCTGAAATATTTCAAGAAGGTCGAGGCGGAGCTGAAAAAATCGGCGGCTCTGTTAAGGGCAAATCCTATGGAACTGTCAGAAAGGATTGAGAAATTCCAGAACCACCAGAAGGATCTGGAGAAGGAGATCGATGCCCTCAAAAGCAGGCTGGCCGCGAAGGACCTGTCCGATCTTTCCAAGAAAGTAAAGGAAGTCAAAGGAATCCGCATCTTGGCCACGGCAGTGGATGCATCCGACGTCAAGACCCTGCGCGACTATGGAGACAAGCTGCGGGACAAAATCCAGTCGGGCATCATCCTGCTCGGCAGTAAAGCCGGCGACAAAGCCATGCTCCTTTGCCTGGTCACCAAGGACCTTGCCGACAAATACCACGCGGGAAACATCATCAAGGAGATCGCCCCGATCGTCGGTGGAAGCGGCGGCGGTCGTCCGGACATGGCACAGGCGGGCGGACCGAAACCGGAAAATCTGGCCAAGGCCATGAAGAAGCTCAAGGAACTGATCTGATCGTCGTCACCGGACCAATGACCGAATAAGGACAGGGGCGGGTGTTATGATATGCCCGCCCCTGTTCTTGACCACAGCCTGTTGTCTCAAACCGTTTTTGAGGACACCTTCTCCAGCATCTGCAGCGCAAAGCGCTTCGCATCATCAAGATCGGCCTTGTCCGGGTGACCCGCAGCGCTCTGCGCTTCTTCCGCCCAGGCCTTGCTTTCCGGTTTCTTCATCAGGAATTCGATAATCCTCGGATCCACCTTTCCCCTGCAACCGAAGTGCCCGATCACTTTGGCCCTAGCGGCCAAGCCGATCGCATTTTCAAATGCCTGTTTCGGAAGCTGACCGCCGCGAAGGGAGCCGTGGGTCGAGAAAAAGGCTACTTTCTGATTTTCCTCCAGAGCCTTGATGAACGGCTGCATTTCACCGGGCACGCTGTGTACCTGCACGGGAAATCCGCAGAAGATCAGGTCATATCCCTTGGTATTTTTCACGTCCCGTATCGGCATCAGTTCCTTGTCCACAGGAAGCGCCTCAAAGATTGCCCGTGCCACCTTTTCCGTATTGCCTGTTTGCGTGTAATATGCAACCAATGCCTTCATCTCATCCTCCTGGTTGATAAAATCAGAAGACAATCCGGGGGAGTAACCTGCCCCGTCAGTCCTTGCTGTTCTCGTATCTCAAATAGGTGTCGATATCCGGCGTGTAAATCTCCACATGCCGATCCTCTTTCATTACGACGGGCGTCCTGGCCGGGAGGATGGAGTACCAGATGCCGATCTGACGGCCCTGATCATCGACAACGGCAAATCCATACTGCCGTTGACCAACCTGCCAGGCCCTGGTCTGCATCTGCAGAACCAGATCCCGAAAACGCGCCGGCGTGGGCTCTATTCTCTTCCAAAGCGTCGAATCCAGAATATATTCCCTGTTGAGGCCCAAAAGCGCGTTGGGATACTCGTCCGCACCGCTCACATAGTAGTTGAGCCCGGCATTGAGCTGAAACGATTCAAAGGCCGCTGTTGCGCGACGGTCCGGCACCATCGCGCCGTATTTTCCGGCCATCAGTCCGGCACAACCGAAGAAGGCGAATGCCAGCGCCACAAACCACATCAAAAACGGTATCGATGTTTTCCGCATATGCCCTGTCCCCCCTTCACATTTCCCGGATTTTGCGTCATCACTTTTACGGCATCCTATATATCCCAACCGGCAGCAATTTACAACAATCATCCGGATTTTTTGAAAAAGCGTCCTTTCCCGCTATTGAAACCCGGGCACCTCCCGCTGGGGATCGAGATCCTCGCGCTGGAGCGATACGGGCTTTTCCAACATGGCCTGCATCAGTACGGCATCCCCCTCGTAAATATCCGGACGGAACTGCACCTCGCCGTGTCGATCCACCCAGGCCGTCAGATAGAGAATATGAACATCAATCGGCTCCTTCAGTTTCAGGATCTGCCTCTTTCCCCTTCCGATCTCGGCCAGAATTCTCCGGCGGTCCCACTGCAGTTCCCCATACAGCAGGTACTCGGCCAGAGCGATGGGCCGGGCGATGCGAATGCAGCCGTGGCTGAAAGTCCGCCTGGTTCTCTTGAAAAGATGGCGCTCCGGCGTGTCGTGGAGGTAAATGTCGAATTTGTTGGGAAACATGAATTTCACACGGCCGAGGGCATTTCCCGGCCCGTAATCCTGCCGGAAATAGTATTTGAGGTTGTCTTCGTTGAGACGGGACCAGTTGACCTTGGCCGGATTCACCAGCCACTCCTGGCCCTGCCGGTATTCAATGACCTTGATTCTCTGGCGGTCCAGGTAGGTTACATCCTTTTTGACGCTGGGCAGTATCTCCTTGATGGCGATGGATTGGGGAATGTTCCAGTAGGGATTCAGCTCGATGTATGTTATTTTGCCGCTGAAAACCGCGGTACGCTGATTCTGCTTCCCCACCACGATTGGCATATTCATGACAACCCGCCCGGCTTCCCTGACTTCCAAGTCAAAATCCGAAATGTTCACGAGAATGTACCGATCTCCGTTGTCCTCAGGAAGCCAGCGCAGCCTCTCCATGTTGATGGCAATCTGACCAATCCGCGTTTCCACGGGAACATTCAACTCTTTCAGGGTGGCCGCGTTGACGAACCCGTCCGCCTTCAGACCCTGTCTCCTTTGAAATTTCTGAACCGCCTCTTTCAGGGATTCATCACGGGAACGGGGATGAGAATGTCCCGCCCTTTCCAAATCGCCGGTCATTTCAAGACGCTTTTGCAACAGGGACAGGTACCTGCCATGATCCTTCCGGCTCTTCAAAGAGCGGGGTTGGGGAACGACGGGCCAGCCGCCTTCCTTGGACAGTCGCTTGTAAACAGCTAGGTTCTGCTTCAGTTCCGTGTACAGGGGGTCCCGGGGAGTTAGACGCTGAAGGGCATCCTCCACATGGCCGAATTCGATGGCCTCGGCCACGATATCGAGAAGCGAGGCATCTTTCTGATAGGCAAGCCAGTCCGGATAAAGCTTTTCCGGATCGACGCGTCCGTTCAACAGATGGTGCCCGTACAGGACGAAGGCATCCGTCAGCAGCAGTTCCAGATCGATCCGTTCAGACAAGGGAAATCTCTCTTGCTGCGCGATGCGGTTCCGCCAATCCGAAACCAGCGAGGATATGTGATCGAGATGGTAATCCTCCGGCTTCAGCCCTTCGCGATCGGCCTTGCGGACCGCCTGCAGGAAGGATTCGACGTGGGGCAGGGGGCCAGCGTCATCGATCCATGCCGGTTGAAAACGCCTGTCTTGATAAAGCTCCCGAAGCGCCGAGGGCGCATGGATGAAACTCTCTCCGCACGACATCCGGGAATCGGCTTCCGCAGCATCAAACCGCTTCTCGATCTGTGCAGCGATGGGGGCCAGCGTACTTTTCGCCATTAAACCGCCGGCAAAGAGAAACAGGGAGATCCCGGCGCCGATCCCCGCAATAGCGAGCAGCTTGCGATTCAATGTCCGCATGAAATGCTTCTTGTCCTGAAAATGATTTGAAAAACGGTGTTTATCTGACACAAACAGAACTGAAAAAGCAATCATTTTCACAAAAGCCCGCATCTCAAAGTTTCACGTGGCTGAATTTTCTGATATTCTGATAGATTAACTCCTTTCGGAACCCTTTCTGACCTTGACAAGCGGGTAAGCGGGGATTATACTAAGTGATTAAAAATAAGAAAAGAACAAACAGACTATTCAAGAAAGGATTCTGCTCATTATGCCATCATCATTCATGAGCGCCATTACACCGCTCCTGAGCGGAATGGAACTGGTGAAGGTTCCCATCAAAGCCACCGACACCTGGGTCGAGCTCGGCGACCAGTTGATAACCTATGAAATCGACATGATGAAAAACATCAACGACGCGGCGTGGAACACGACGCACCATCTTCTTCCCTGGGCCGGCCCGCTTTCGCGCAATACCATGTCCAAGTTCCTGGACATCTGTCAGGAGAGTTCGGACAGACTGCTGAAGCATACGAAAGAGAGCATCACCGCCAATTTTGACCATTTCCACCAGGAACGGCAGGGTGAACTCGAATTCATCAAGCTCTTCACCGAGGAGGCACCCTGCCAGGACTGGTCGATCCGGGACGCTTCCCGAAATGTGCTGCTCGATCTGCCAAGCCTCAAACTGATCGACATCTCCGCCAAGGCCCCGCACAGCGTCCAGAACTACACGGTCGTTTTCGCCCCGCGCGCCGGGCATCATTCCAACATTGCCGAGCAGACCGCCATCTACATGCGGGACCACGGCCTGACCCGGATGGCGGTGGTGGAGCAGAAATGCGCCGAAGACATCCCTCTTTTCGTCGACGGAAAGAGGCACCATGAGGATTTCGAAAACCAGATCGAACAGTACCGGCAGGTCCTGGAACACGTCCGGAACTTGACCGGTCATCCCGCTCACCTGGTTGCAATCTGCCAGCCCGGACCGCTCCTGATGATGACCCTCATCCTGAATCCGGACCTGGGAAAAACCTTCGGCTCGGCCGGATCTCCCATGCACACGGAGGCCGAACACGGATACCTGACCGATTTTGCCAGGGTCATGGGAGAGGATTACATCGACAAACTGATCTCCCTGTTTTGCCACACCGTTTCGGACGAGCATGTCGGCGTGGGCAGGAAATGCTTCGACGGCCGCATTCACGTTCTCGGATTCTACCTGCTGGGCATGGACCAGCACCTTTCCAATTTCAACAACCTGCTGTCGGATCTGAGACACGGCAATCAGGAGGCTGCCGAGCGTCAGAAGGTGTTTTACCAGTGGTATAATTATGTCCTTCATTTTCCCGTCAGCTTCATTCAGGACACCTACAAAAAGATCTTCATCCGCAATGAACTGGTCCGGGGCACGCTGGAAATCGGCGGACGAAAAATCGGCATTCGGGACTATCCGGCCACTGTTCCGATCTGGGCGCTGGGCGGGACCGTGGACCAGATCTGCCCGCCGGGTCAGGCCACCGGTCATATGGCCCTGCTTGATTCCGTGCCGCCGGAAGACAAACTGACCCTGACCTGCGACGGCGGGCACATGGCGCTTTTCCGCTCAAAACGGATCTTGAAGGACTACTACAGCCGGATCGTGGCATTCCTCCTGGAAAAAAGCGACAAGCGGAAGCGGGGATGATTCCCTTCCGGATCGATCACTTGCATATCCGGCATGATCGTGATACCGGGGGGCTTGCTGCAAAAGGCGCAAGCGTCACAGACCGTGAACCGCTGAATTCGGAAATAGAATAACGGGCAGGAAACTTCGCATGAACACATTCAAGGCCGCGACCTACAATGTGAACTCCATCCGCTCCCGCCTCCACATCATCATCCCCTGGCTCAAGGAAAATCGCCCCGATGTTCTGTGCATGCAGGAAACCAAGGTCGATGATGCCCGGTTCCCGGCGGCTGAATTCGAGGAGGCCGGCTATCACGTCGTCTTCCAGGGAGAAAAACAGTACAACGGCGTTGCCGTGGCCTCCCTGCGAAAGCCGGAGCGGGTTTCCTTCGGCCTGAACGACGGACAGGGCCCGGACGACGCCGACCGCCTGATCCTGGTCGAAATGGCGGGCATCACGCTGCTGAACACCTACGTCCCGCAGGGCCGCAACCGCGAATTGCCGCAGTTCGCCTACAAGCTTCACTGGTTCGGCCGATTCCGGAAATTCCTGGAGAAGCATACTTCCCCGGCCAGCCCGGTGATCTGGCTCGGCGATCTGAATGTCGCCCCGGAAAACATCGACGTGCACGACCCAAAACGGCTACTCGGGCATGTCTGTTTTACACCGGAAGTGTGGGAAGCCTTCGCAGACGTCAAATCCTGGGGGCTGACGGACATCTTTCGCAAGCACCATCCGGGGGAGGCAAAGAATTACACCTTTTTCGACTACCGGGTGCCTAACTCGGTAAAGCGCGGACTGGGCTGGCGCATCGACCATATCCTGGCTACGGGGCCGCTGGCCGAAAAATCCATCGGCTGCCACATCGACATGGGACCCCGGAACGCGGAGAAGCCATCCGATCACACCATTCTAGTGGCCGAGTTCAGGCACTGACGCCCATATGGACGAGATTTCAGAAACCATAAGGAAAAACAAAGAGATTGCCGAAAAATTTTATGCAATCGAGAAATCCCTGACCGCTTTCAACGACCCCGGAGACCTCTTCGAAAAACTGGTCCCCCGGCTTCGGGACGAATTCGCGATCCCCTTCGTCTGGATATCCATCATTCACGGGCCGGAAACAGCCCGGCTGATCCGGTCGCTGGAATCATCCGCCCTGCTGCAGGATCAAGTGAACGTGATCGACGAGGCGGCATTCCTGGGCCTTGTCACCGGAGCAAAGCCGGTCCTTGCAAACCGGGACCTTCGGCCTTTCTACCGGCTTTTTCCGAAAAACAAGAAATATTTCATCAAATCCATTGCCGTGGTTCCGATTTCGCTGAACGGGCGCATCATCGGCAGCATCAACCACGGGGATGCGTCCCACACGCGCTACGAACCGGACCTTGACACAAGCCTGCTCGAACGACTCGCCGGGTCCCTTTCTTCCCGCCTTTCGAGGCTCATGCCTCCCGACCCGACCGGCGCGGACCGCTGAACAGGGAGACGGCTGAATGCAGCATCACTATCCCCGCAGCACACCAAAAAGAAGGCATCAGAAGGTCCCCGGGCATCATGATCTTCC
>CAYWTL010000022.1:0-30448 GCA_964460245.1 uncultured Syntrophaceae bacterium
TGCCACTTGCCGAAGGCTGCCGTGCTGTAGCCGTTGTGGCGCAGCATCTCTGCGACAGGAGCGACCTCGTTGGGAATCTGGCCGGTGTTTCCGGGAAATGCCGTGCCCGTTTCGATGATCCCGCCCATGTTGTTTACGTGGTGGTTGCGTCCACTCTTTATTGCGGTGCGCGTCGGTGAGGAAACGGCGGTGGTGTGGAAGTTGTTGTAGATCAACCCCTGACTGGCCAAACGGTCAAACGTCGGGGTAGAGATCGGCCCACCGTACGTGCTGGTCCCCGCAAAGCCAAGATCGTCTATGAGCACGATGATCACGTTGGGGGCTCCCGCCGGGGCCTTCACTTCAAATCGCTGTGGCGGCGTGGCCTTACGGACATCGAGCACAGCACTGGGCGGATATTTGGGTTCCGGAATCGGCAGCGTTGTTCGGTCCAGTCCTGTTTGCGCAACGGCTGTTGACGCGCAGACCGCCGACAGGGCAACGCCGATCGTCATATTTACAGTATTTCGTTTCATAGCTTTACTCCTTTATTCAAATCTCCGTGAGGCATCGCATACTTCGTCCATCGAAAAATAACACGATCCGTTCAGACCAGAACTTGAAGGCATCTTGAGCCGATCCATGCTTCGAAAACCGTGAAGTACAAGCTTCCTGTTGCTGATCTACGCCCAACATGTAGTCCTCAATCGGATCAGGGTCCCTTTTTAATCCGCTTCAGGACTTCAATCCCGTCCCACGGATGATCGTCGTCCATCCTGACCCGTACCGTGTTACTCAAAAAGTCAACAGCGCCGAGAAGCGCACTTCCGCTGATCGACCGCATATAGCTCTCAAGTTTCGCTTCGTCATCCCAATGAAGTGACATGAAGAAGACCTCACCATCCTCCACGTCCCTATAAATACGGGACTCACGGCACCCATCTTCCGTGCGCAACGTGGGAAGGAGTGCCTGTAACGTTTGATAAAGCTCATGAAACTTTTCCGGTTTGGCCCTGATTTCGATGGTGAGATTCATTCTACGCTCCTTCTCGAAGCCTCATTGTTCATGATGGCTGCTTCTTGCGGTAAAATACAAAAGCGCCGGGGGATTGATCCCTTCAGTAACGCAAACGAATGTAATTCAAAAAGCATTCCAGGAGGGGATAGCCTGTCAAACAAATTACAACTATTTAATATCTATTTGTTATTTTTGAACAGGGGATGGGGTTTTGCGTAGACGGAAAACGAAATGCCCTCAATACGCTACGGAACCGTAATATATTGAGGGCTGGTGTTGCGAGTGCTAGCTTTTTCAGGGTCGTTTGATCCCCAGCTTCCTGATCCGGAACCGAACCGTGCTCGGGTTGAGACCAAGGATGGCGGCGGCCCCGCCTTCACCTTCGATCCTCCAGCGGGTTTTCTGGAGAACCTGCAGAATATGCTCCCGTGCCATCGCTTCAAATTCTTTCAGGGACTGTTCCTCCACCGTGAGATGCTCGGGCGCGAGCTGGTCAACAAGCCGAAACACCGACTCCGGGCATGTGATGACTGCTCTCTCTATAAAATGTTCCAATTCCCTCACGTTGCCGGGCCAGTCGTACGCCTGAAGGGTCTGCATCGCATCCTTTGCAATGGTTTCAAACCGCCTCCTATATTTCCGGGAGTACTTATCAATAAAATACGCGGCAAGCTCCGGGATATCCTCTTTTCGCATCCTGAGAGGAGGGATCGAAACAGGAAACACGTTCAGTCTGTAATAGAGATCCCCCCGGAACCGCCCACTGCGCATATCCGCCTTCAGGTCCCGGCTTGTCGCGGTGATCACCCTTACGTCCACCTTGATTGTCCTGGGACTGCCAAGCCTTTCGAACTCTCCGTCCTGCAGCACCCTCAGGAGCTTTGTCTGGAGTTCCAGCGGCAACTCACCAATTTCATCCAGGAAGATTGTTCCACCGTTGGCAACCTCAAAGCGTCCCACCTGTCTGGCGTGGGCTCCCGTGAAGGCGCCTTTCTCCCGCCCGAAGAGCTCACTTTCGATGAGGTTCGCCGGCAGGGCGGCACAGTTTACCGTGATCATCGGCTTATCCTTACGGGAGCTCATTTCGTGTATGGCATAGGCTACCATCCCTTTGCCTGCACCGGTCTCGCCGAGGATAAGGACGGTGGCATCCGTAGGAGCGACCTTCTGAGCCCTGTAGAGAACGTACTGGAGGGCATCGCTGGCTCCGATAATCTTGCCGAAACCCAGTTCCGCCTTTATCTCTTCGCGGAGATAAATGTTCTCTTTTTCCAGCCTCGATTTTAACTCATTGATCTCCGCCAGTTGCTCATGAAGCTGCTTTTCCATATCCTTCAGTTCGGTAATGTCCTGACCAAATACGGATATCCCGAACACAGTATCATCGTTTTTAAGAATGTTGAGATTCAGCCTCAGCGTACGATTGCCTGCATACACAAGATACTCTGTCGTGAACGATCCTTTATCCAGTGCAAGCTTATAAAACAAATGCCACCTCTTCACATATTCCTCGTCTGCAAAGAGATCTTCCGGACGCATACCTGCCTCAATATGCATGCCGCGATGCTGAAGAAAATATTCAAAAAGACCACGGTTAAAGGTAAGAAGACCAAAGTGCTCTGGATCAACTGACCAGATCATGTCGGATGTGCTGTTTATTAACGTATCGAGAAATGTGTGTTCCTTTTGCAACATCAACTCCAGCTCTTTACCTTCGGTGATGTCGAGCGACAGGCCCATTAAGCGATCCGGTTCGCCGGCAGATTTCAAAAAGTGCTGCCCGCGGGCCACAATCCATCTGATGCTTCCATCAGGGAGCACGATCCGGTAATCGCAGTTAAGTCTCTCTCCGGACTGGATCGCATGCTGCACATTCTGGTGGACCCCGTCCCGATCCTCGTGATGGATCACCCTGGAGTAACTTTCATAAGTAATCTCCTCATCCGGGGCAAAATGAAACAGCTCCCGGCTCTTTGGCGAAACCCAAACCTTTTTCGTGTCGATATCCATGCTCCACAGTCCTACCCCCACTGCTTCAGTGGTCAGACTCAGCCGCCTCTCGCTTTCACGCAATGCCGTTTCGTTCCGCTCACGGATAATCGCATTGATGAACATCTGGGCGACCAGTTGAAGCCGCTGAATGATTCCTTGCGGCCAGATGCGTTCCTTCTGCATGTCATTGAAGGACAATGCCCCAATGATCGGACCTGTCCCCGACGACAGAGGCAAAGTCAATGTGGTCTTGACACCGAAGTGGCGCCAGACCTCCCGGTCACGGGCCGCCTCAGCCGGGAGATCATCCATGGATGAAACGGCAATGATCGTTCCTTTCTCCAATTGTTGCTGGCACCAGGGAAAATACTCATGGGCATACATCGGTTCGGGAGGGGGCGGGCCTCCAAGGGGTCTATATAAGTGAGTCATGGTGAGGATCCGAGGGGTTTCCATCGACCACTGCCAGAGCACGGAGAGATCAAATCCCAGAAATTCACAGATACGGCGCTGCGCATGTTCAATTTCGCCTCTTACCTCCTCTGCAGGCAGGTCTACAAAACGCCTCGAGATGTCAACCAGGAGAGTCTCGAACCTGAGCTGTTCCTCCAACCTCAGCCTGCCCTGTCTGCGCTCCAGAGCATTAACGAAAATTTCTCCAAGCAGCTGCAATCGGGAAACAAGTTCCTCCGGCCAGTCACGTTCGCACTTCACTGACATAATGGCAACGACATGATCAACGGATCCCTCGATCATAATGGGTATGTTGAGATTGGATCGGATGCCCCATGTAATCCAGGTTTTTTTGTCCACGCTCGCTTCATCCGGTGCATCATCAATGTTCGAAAGTGACAGCACTTCCCGTTTCATGATTAGTTTTTCGTATGCCCAGGGAGTTATTGATCTCGAGAGCGTCTCACCAATCGGAACAGCAGGCACACCAGCAACGGAAACAGCGTGGGTGATAATCCATGATTTCCTGTCCGAAGATGTTTGAAGCAGGGCGAAACGGTCTGCCCTGAAGAATTTCAAGACTTTCTTCATGGCACTGTAGATTTCCTCATCAACCTGCTCGAAAGACACATTGAGGAATCTTGCCGAAATTGCAGAGAGCAATTCATCAAAAGTCAACCGCTCCTTCAGGCCTTGCTTGCCCTGCTTACGCCTTTTAATCTCAGTACTCGGTTTTTCGCTGGTATCAGTTGGCTTTCGCACTCCCAAATCCCCTGCTTCTTGAAGCCTTCCTGCCCGTCACATTGGACCCTGATGAAGCCCCAATCCTGCATGTATTCCTCGTCCGGGGCAGGTTTCCTTCATCATCTGCTTTAGGACTTCGATCCCAACCCAGGACTATTCGCCGTCCATCTCCGCAAGTACCCGGTAGAATTGTTGCCGCGCCTGTTCATCGTTCAGAATGCCCACATGGGATGCATTGAAGCCGTGGGTCTTGCGAGCGGAGAACTGTATTCTGTGCTCAAGTTGGCTTTGCAGCGTGATGGTGCCGTCGCCGCTGTCGCCCGTGTTGTAACCGAAAAAAAGGTGAAAGGGGATTTCCCCGGCGGCAGATCCCTCATAGAGCCTGGAGAGAAAAGGACTGCCCGGAGCCACGTCTCGCCATGCGGCCAGCACGGTTGGAGCGTTTTCAACGGCCTTCTTCGCCGATTCCACGCCCCCGTAGGGCGAGTCGAATGAAATGTAGCCCCTGATATAGGACGGCGCTCCGTCGCCGCATAATTCGTTCAGCGCCGAAAGGCTTACCAGACCTCCCATGCTGTGGGCTGCAACAATCACCCGCTTCAGGCCAAATTCCCTGCTTTCTCCCAGGACCTTCAGGATATCGGCGAGAAGCGACCCCAGTTTCCGCAGAGGCATGCCGGACGGGTAATAGTAGAAAAGCGGCTGATAGCGGGTCTTGTCGAGGCCAGCGACGAGATACTGGAAATCCCGCGGTGTACCCGCTACACCATGAACAAAAACCACCGCCGTCTTGTCGGGATTGAACTTTTCCAGGGAAAATACGAACCGCTGCGTATGTGCGAAGAACTTTTTGGTGTCGTACATGCCCATCTCCCCGTATCGGGGGTCGAAGAATTCATCCTCAAGGGAGCTGAATACGTAATGCTGCTGCCTCACCGGGACCTTTATGGGGAGGTCCGACCTCCGCGGGCTGTTCACATCCAGCATGAAGGCGGGACCGCTGAAGGTCATGCCGTCTTTGACCTCTTCCTTTCTCACCTGGATGGGTGCACCCGATGTCTGCCCGATCATCTCATCGGCTTCGAAATAGCCGTTCCTGTCAATATCCGCAAAAAAGTAGATATCGTAATCCCCTTCGGGCAGGTAAGCCTGATAATAAAGAACCGGCGTCTGGAGAATCCTCGCCGCCACGATTTCCCGCTTTTTGAACATGTCCGTTACGGCCACAACAAGAACCGGTCCCGAATGATCCGTTTTCTGATTCACGGGGCCCGCGAGCAAAAAACTGTCCCCCGGCTGAAGTTCCCTCAGCAGTTTGGCCGTCGGCTCCATGCTGAATTCTTTCTTTTGTGCACGCTCTGTTTTCCAGAATTCAAAATATTTGCCGACATGGGAGCAGCCGGCCAAGGCCAGCAAAACCAGCATCAGGGGAATGACTTTGGATGACATTCGCTTCGGCGCTCTTCCGGGATGACTGGACATGCGTTGCCTCACAGGCAGAATATTTTCGTTCAGCGCCGGCCCGATCCTTCGCTCGGACGACGCGGCATCTCCGTCGGGTTGATGCCCGACGTGGCTTGCATCAGGGCTTTGGGGATTCGAGCTCCCGGATCGCTGCGGCGATCTCGGCGCTCAGATGCCCGAGCGCGCGGCTGTGCGCCGCGGCAAGGGGGGCATATTCGCCCCCTTTCGCTGTTTCCGTGAGCGTTGTCCGGCCCCGGCGGGACTTCTCTTCCTTCGGGGAACGCACCGTCCAGAGCGCGTCCAGGGAAGCCGCCCGGCCCGGTTCGGAATCGAAGCGCAGGATATCGATCGCGACGCGATACGACGCGCCTGCGGCGGTCGCCTCTGGGAACAGCGTCACCTGCTTCGTCCCGAGCATCGAGGCCAGATTCTCGGCCACGACGCGGCCGACGTCATTTTTGAGCGGCGCGGCCCAGCGGTCAAATTCGTTTATGAACACCTGATTCGGGCCGGTCCGTACGACGATCTGCGGCCGGTCAACGGCAGCAGGTACGGAGATGGGGCCCACCGAAACGGAACAGTCCACCGCCGTCACACCGGCCGGCGGCGAGGTGGAACTCAGCGTATAGAAGCGAGGCTGCGGCGATGTGGCGCATCCGGCGATTGCGGCAGATGCGATGCAGCAGATCATCATGTGAGCAAGCTTTTTCATCGTGGTTTCTCCTGTTTTTTCCCTCGGATAAGAGTCTCGGGGTTCCTCTCGAGAAACTCGGTCAGATTGCTGACGCCCTGTGCAGCCCGGGTGATCTCCTGCAGCGCCTCGCGCAGTTGCTGCTGCGCAGGCGCATCTTTGCCGATCAGCGTGGCATCGATGCCCGCCAGCGTCCGCTTGAGCTCTTCCATCGTCGCTTTTACCTCCGGCAGGGTTTCCCCGTCGATCTGTCCGGACATCTTGTTCATGGTAGCAAGGAGTTGCCTCAAGTCCGTGCTGATGCCTTCCAGAGGCATTTTCTCCAGCTTGACCAGGATTCCGTTGATCTTGTTCTGCAGGTCCTGCAGGCCGCTCGGCACAACCGGCAGCTCCGGCGGTGATTTTGTCCAGTCGATTTTCACCGCGGGCGCATTCGGGACAATGTCCAGGGCGATATAGAGCTGCCCCGTCAGCACGTTCCCGCTCCGCAACTGTGCGCGAAGCCCCCGGTTGACCTGCTTCTGCATGAAACCCTGGCGCTCCGTCCGGACCGGGATCCTCGCAGCTAGATCGGGTGTGACCTTCACGTGCTTCGCGAAGCGCGCGGCGTACACGACAATGTCGACGCGGGGTCTGGCACTGTCCGTCTTCCGGTCGTATTCGAGGCCGACCGCGGTGACCTCGCCCAGCGGCAATCCGAGGTACATCACGGGCGCGCCGACATTCAGCCCGCGCAGCGGCTCGTTGAAATACAGGACGTACGGGGTAACGATCGCTTCGGGATTCGCCAGGGCCTCCGCGCGGCTGTTGAAGAGCGCAAAGACGGCTTTCTCCGCGGCAGGCTTCGGGTCCTCGGCCGAGGCGTGCGTCTCAAAGGCGATCCCGCCGATCAGCATCGACAGGACCGACTGGGTGCGCACGGAAAAACCCTCTGCCCCCAGGGTCACGTCAATGCCGCTCGCCTGCCAGAAGCGGGTCTGGTCCGTAACGTACCGGTCATAGGGCGCACGCACGAATACCTCGATCCGGATCGACTTTCCGTCCTCCGCGAGATCGTAGCCGGTCACCTGCCCCACGTTCAAATGCCGGAAATACAGGGGGGAGCCGTTCCCGATCGACCCGAGGCTGGCCGTCTGCAGAACAAACTGCCTGCCGGGCTGATCGAAAGTTACCGTCGGTGGCGCATCGAGGCCGGTGAAGTCACGCCGTTCTTTTGAGGATTTTCCCGGTTCCAGCCCAATGTAGTTGCCGGACAGCAGCGTCCCGATGCCGGATACCCCGCTCAGGGTGGCCCGCGGCTGCTCGATCCAGAATCGCGCGTCGTCCACCAGAAGGCCCGCCGCGCTCTTGTCGATCTTTGCCGTCACCGCCACCTTCCGGAAATCCCCCGAAAGTTTCACTTTCGTCACCTGGCCGATGTTCACGTCCTTGTATTTGACGAAGGTTTTCCCCGCCTCGACACCTTCGGCCTTGGTGAAGGTGACGCTGATCGTCGGGCCCTCCATCAGGATCCGCTGGACGGCGATCCCGACGGCGACGATTGCGGCGACAACGGGAATGATCCAGACCGCCGAAAACCGCATGCGCTTTGGGGGGGCGGTGGCGCTCTCCGGGACATTCGCGAGATCGATGTTTTCAGCCATGGTGACCTCCTGGTTCGTTGGCGGAATCCCAGATCAGGCGGGGATCGAAGCTTTCCGCGGCAATCATGGTCAGCGCGACAACCGCCGCGAAAAAGAGCACGCCCGCTCCGGGCAGGACCGACATGAGCGGCTGGATCTGAATGAGCGCGACGGTGAAGGTGACGACGAATACGTCGAGCATAGACCATCTTCCCACAAACGCGACCAGCCGGTAAAGCCGCAGCCGCTCAAACTGCTCTCGGGTGGAACGGCGCTGGACCGTGACCAGCAGATAAGCCACCGCGGCGATCTTGGCGAGCGGGATCACCACGCTCGCGATCAGCACGATCAGGGCCAGATGCCAGGATCCGGTCCTGTAGAGCAGCACGATGCCGCTCAGGATGGTGTCTTCTTCGGAATAAACCGGTGTGGTCGTCACCATGACCGGCAGCGCGTTCGCCGGGATGTAGCAGATCAGCGCGGCAATGAGGAGCGCCCAGGTTCGCTCGATGGCGTTGTGCCTTCGAAAGGCGAGTTCCCGGCCGCAGCGCGGGCATTGGCGCGGCTCGCCAACACTGGCCGGCCTGACAAGCAGTCCGCAGGACTCGCACGAGACAAGCCCCAGCGAAATCCCCGTTCGCATGCCCGTGCCCGTGGATGCGCAAACCTTCGGGGCCGCCGGTTCCATGGCCGGATCGAGCGGCCTTTCGCCGTCGGCCCATTCGATGCGCTGCCACACCTCGTGCGGGTCGAAAGTGACCGTCATCCCCGCCGCCAGCGCCACGAAGGCGCCAACCGCAAACATGCCGGTTCCGGGAATCACCGTCGCGAGTTCCGCGACCTTGATCAGCGCCACCAGGATGCCGAGCATCATCACCTCGACCATAGCCCAGGAACGGTGCCACTCGGACCAGCGCAGCAGCCGGCCGACCCATCGGGGCGCCGGAATCCGCCGGGATGCCAGCAGGATGACGGACATGATCCCGATGTGGACGGCAGGCGCGACCACCGTGCAGAACGCGACGAGCAGGGCCGCGATCTGCTGCCCCCGGCGCCACATCTCCAAGGCCCCGCCGAGGATCGTCGTGCTGGCCTGGCGCCCTGAAACGGAAAGCTCCATCAGCGGGGACACGTTGGCGACGATGATGGCAATGGCCGCGGCAAGGGTAAGGGCCAATGTGCGGTCCAGGGAATGGGGTCTGCTGAAGGCCATTTTGTGCCCGCATCGCAGGCATCGCGCTGACGCTCCGGGCGGAAGGGCAGGGATGCGCTGCAGAAGATCGCAGTCAAGGCAGGCAACGATGCATTCGGAAACGCGGCTCATTTGATTCCCTCACCATTCTTTGGTAATATGCATTTGTTCTGGTGTAAAAGTCAACTCTCTTGACATGTCACCTGAATGTCCTCTCCCTTCGGTAACATTTTTCAATGATGCAATTGGGGTTATGTGGGAATGGGAAGCGGGATTGACATTTCCACCGAATACGGGCAATATCAAGACGTAGGATAATTGCCGGTCACAGAAACCTCTGTGGCGCCATGGCGAGGCGGTCAAGAATCGGCGGGAGTCTCGATGACAGTTCAAGGGGAGGGAGCAGAACGGCGTGGCGATCAAGATCTACAACGAATCATCGGTGAATATCGATGAGCTGTACGTGTCCGAATTTCTGCCCGATAAATCCGAACCGTCGTGGAATGCTGCGGAGAAAGATTCAAGCGGAATAATCAGCAATTTGCTGACTGAGGAGGGGCAATGCAACCGATATCCAACATGAAGACGCTTGTAGACTATCAGGCCGGTTCCATCGTCAGCAGGGAAGTCATCAAGAAACCGACCGGAACGGTAACCCTGTTTGCCTTTGATCGGGATCAGGGGCTGAGCGAGCATACGGCGCCCTTTGATGCGCTGGTTTGCGTTTTGGACGGCGAAGCCGAGATCACCATCTCGGGCAATCCCCATCACCTCAAGGAAGGGGACATGATCACCATGCCCGCCGGTAAGCCGCATGCCCTGAAGGCCCTGAAGCGGTTCAAGATGATGCTGATCATGATTCGGTCATAGCAATACCGACAAAGCCTGTGCCTTCTTTTCAAGATTGCCCAACCGGATGCCGACAAGCCTGATTTTTCTGCCCGAAAGGTCCACCCGCTTCAGGCAGGAAAAGGCCATCCTTCTGATTTCGTCCTCCCTGCAGAGGGCTTCCGGGGCGGAGCAGGCCCGGGTCACCGTCCGGAAATTATCGTAGCGGATCTTGAGTGAAACGGTCCTGCCGCAATAACCCTTTTTTGTCAGGTCTGAAACGACATCCCGGGTGAGTTCGGCGATCGTCCTGGCGATTGTCTGCCAGTCCCTCACATCGGCCTGAAAGGTCGTCTCCCGGCTGAACGACTTCGGCTCCCAGTGGGTAATCAGGGGACTCGCGTCAATGCCCCTGGCCGCCTCGTGGAGGTAATGCCCGTAGGAAAAGCCGAAGTGTCGCACGAGGACCTCGACGGGCAATGCGGCCAACTGGCCGATGGTCCCGATGTGCATGGCCTTCAGGTGCTCTTCCGTCTTCGGCCCGATCCCGTAAAGTTTTCGAATCGGCATAGGCCACAATTTATCCTCGATGTCACCCTCGGTGAGAACGGTCAGCCCGTTGGGCTTCTGCATGTCGGAGGCGATCTTGGCCAGGAGCTTGTTGGGGGCGATGCCGATGGAGCAGGTCAGGCCCGTCTTTTCGTAAATCCCGCCCCTGATCTTCGCAACGATTGCCTCGCTGCTGTCCGGTTCGTCCGAGATGTCCAGATACGCCTCGTCGATGCCGGCATTCTCCATGATGGACGTAATGTCCAGGAGGACCGATTTGAACCGGCGGGACGCGGCTTCGTAAGCCTCGTAATCCACAGGGAGGAAGACAGCCTTCGGGCAAAGCTTGTATGCCGTTCTCAGTGGCATGGCGGAATGAATGCCGTACTTTCTCGCTTCGTAATTTGCGGTGGAGACCACGCCCCTTCTGGTGGGGTCGCCCGTGCCGCCGATGACGACCGGCTTCCCTTTCAGGCCGGGGTCCCGCTTCTCCTCGACTGCGGCGAAGAAGGCATCCATGTCGATGTGAAGGATTCTTCTCATGCAGGACGGAGTGGAGACAAACGGGTGCTATTTCAACAGGGCGGCGCCGATGATCCGTGACAGGACAAGTCCGGACAGGACGGCGGCAATCATACAGAATCTGTCGAACCACGGTTCCAGCCGGACGATCCGCACATCCCAGTCCGACCTTTCAATGTACCGCCTGAAGCGCCGGAGAAGTCTCGCAGGTCTCGCAGGCCGGATCGAAAAGGCTTCCCCGCACATGCTGTTTCTTGCGGCCATGTAAATCATGGGTTTCACGGTAACGACCGTATAGAACGATCGTTCTATTGTCAAGAAGTATTTTTGGATTGAGCCGTGAGCGTGTTCGGCAAGCTGCGTCATCAACTTTTACTGAGGAATGGTAACGCGGATCTCTTCCGAAGGCTCTCCCTCGATGTTGGCCCGATTGACGGCGATGATGCGGAAGGCGTGAATTATCCCCGGTTCCAGCTCCTCGATCACGCAGCCGGTATTCTTCGTTTCGCCAATGCGATCCCAGACAGAAGACCCCTTTTGCTCAATTGCGTATTTTGCGATATCCTCTTCCCCGTTCGACTGCCAGGTCAGCCTGATTTTGTTCCGCTCCACGGAGGCCCGTATTCCGGTGGGTCTTGAGGGGGGCGTTCCAGTGGGGGACAGAGCGGTCGAGGAATGCTGCCTTTCCTTTCCATCGCTGTACACGGCCATCACCCGGTAGTGGTATTTCGTTCCCTCTTCGATGTTCCTGTCCGAAAACTGCTGAACATGGGCGGGCACGTCGGCGATCTTTTCGCCCGACGGCGAGTGCTCGCTGCTTCGGTATATTTCGTATCCGGCGATGTTTCCCTTATCGTGCGGTTCCCACTGCAGCGAGATCTGCCCGGCCTCTCCCAAGGCGCGAAGCCCCTTGACCGGCTCCGGTTCCGGCCTGGAAACTGCGACAACCGATGATGGATCAGGTCTGCGCGCCTCCCTGCCTTCAGCCTCCGTCGCCTGATCCCGCAAATCCGACGCCCGGGTGGTGGCGCGAACGGATGTCGAGGGCGGGGACTCCTTGCCCGCCGCGTTGAAGCTCACGATGCGGTAATCGTAGGTTGCCCCGTCGTCGAGGTTTTCGTCGCTGTGGGTTCGATGCGTCCCGCCCTGCAGGGTTTTGATCTTCTGCCATCCCCCCTGTCCGGATTTCCGCAGAATGGCGTATCCCTGCGTATTGGTGTCGGTCGCCGGCCTCCAGGTCAGCACGACCCTGCGGGTCAGACCGCCTTGCGCCGCCAGGCCGGTCACGGGACGGGCAGGGCCGATCGCGCTGATCTTCAGGGGCTCGGTGGGGAAACCGGTCCGGTTCGTTTTCGTGACCGTGTAGATCCGGTAATAGTAGGTTCCTCCGTCGAGCAGATTCCTGTCTTCGAATTGAATGCGGCCGGCGTCCGTGACCTCCAGATCGGCCACTTCGCGGTAGGGCCCCTTTTCGTCACGGCTCCTGAGGATTTTGTAGCTCTTGACGGTTTCAAGGGAAGGCGACTGGATCTCGATCACCGCCCCCCGAACCTTGCCCCGGGAATTCAGCACAACGGGAGCGGGCACATTCGTCATCCGCGTGTCCCCCACGCGGATCATTTCCTGGAGAAGCTGGGAGACCACATTGCGGACCATTCGGTTGGCAAAGGCGGAGACGCTGATCGGCCGGTCCGAAATCGCCGTGTCGGAAACGCTCCAGACAATGGATCCGTCATTGACGTCGATCATCCGCACGTTCAGCCCGATCGCCGCCAGCTCCGACGTGCCCGAGGCTTTCGATCCGTACTCGGGAACCGTGCCCACGATCACTCCCTGCACATTCAGGATCTTCCCGATTTTGATCGCCGCCGCGCTTTCCGTCACCCCCTTCAGCCCGAGGGCCTGTTCCCCCAGGACCTGCTCCATCTGATTCCGTTCCACCATCTCGTATTTGTGGGTGTATAGGAGTTCCGTGGCGAACAGGTCGGACATGCTGGCTCCCGCCAGTTCCACCGGCGCCTGAAAGGGCATCACCGCCACCGTGCGGTAAAACCGCTTGCCGGCATTGGGATTCACGTAAATCCGGGCTTTCACGGCGCGCTCGTCGCTGCCCGACGTGAGCAGCTCTTCCTGCGCCACCTCGGGGGCGGATGCGCATGAAAAAAAGCACATCAGCGCGAACAGAATGATCATTCCGTGGAGAATCGGGTAATGGGGTCGTTCCATATCAGAAACCTTTTTCGTGGTTTACGCCATAATTTTGACTCGGCCGGACGCCGTCATCTCTGTAGCCGCGCCGGTGTATTCACGTTCGTCCATATCACTCTGGCTGTTCTCCTGCAACGCGAGGATCGAAACCACCGCCTGTGCCTGACTGACCGCCGCCCGGGCGTGTTGCTCCGCCCATTCTTCCTAAACCCTGCGCCGCGGAACCGCCATCTCGAACCGGCTGCTCGATGTTTCCCCGCTCATCGCCAACCGGGATCGGCCCGCTGTGCCCGCCCTGATCGGCTTCCGGGTTGGGGGTTATGTAGGGATCCGTCTTGGACTTCATGATCTCCATGGTATTCACATCCGAAACTTTCAGGCCGGTGCGCCGCTGGCCTCCGCCCTCCCCACCACGCCCGCCATCCACGGGTTTGAGCTTCTGAGACTCTTCCACCGCCTTCGCCCTCTCCTCGGCGGTCATGCTCCGGCGATAGAGGCTGTCGTCATCCGGATTATACATACCGGATTGTCCTTCTTCTTCACCGGTACCCTGCGTTCCTCCGGTCGAGGTCGTCGATCCGCTGCTGCTCGTGTCGGAACCAGTGCTGCCGCTGCCCGATGTCTGACCGGTGGACGTCCCAGACCCGCTGTCTGACCCTTGGTCCCATGATATGTAGTCTTGGCCTTGATCAGTACCGCCAGTAACGTCTCCTTCGGGGGGCTTGCCAGACGTTGTAAGAACCTGGCCGTTCTGTGTTGTTCCGGTGTAGGTACCATCACCGTTCGGGGTAAAGTGAATGGTTACGGTCCCCTGGTCATCTGTTGCCGTCAGGTCGAACCCGCGATCATTTGTATAAGTCACATAGCCTCCCGTTGAGGGGCCGGATGCGTTGTTACTGCTGCTACCCGCAGCGCCAGTCCCTACGGTATTGCCCGTCCCACCGCCAGAACCGGAGCCTGTCCCGCCGGATCCAGAGCCTGACCCGCTGATGCCGGTCCCCGGCGTGGTAGAAGTTCCGCTGCTACTTTGCCCTTGCCCGCCGCCGGACTGGCCGGGGGCGCCAATGCCAGTCCCTGTAGCCAGGGGGTCCAGCAGTCCGGCCGCCCGGCCACTCCCGAGTGCACCGCCCTGTCCTCCGGATCCACCGCTTCCGACACCCGGTACGCCGGGTATGCCGGTTCCGCCACTGCCTCCACCCGGTGCGCCAGGTGTGCCGGTCCCGCCGCTGCCGCCACCCGCAGCAGCGCCAATCCCGAACCCTGTGCGCATCACATCCACCAGATTTCCCGGCTGGCCACTTCCACTCCCTGGCACACCACCGGGGCCGTCACCCGGGCCGTCGGGCAAACCGTCACCCGGTAATCCGCCTCGGTCAATTCCAGGCTTGGCGCCGGGAAACCACTTTTTCAGCAGCTCGTCGAGAGTAATCCCACCGCTACGCTGCCGACCCCAGTCTTTTATAAAATCAGGCAATTCCTGGAGAGGAACTCCTAGACGTTCCCCCTCGGCGATCCCCTTCAGCAGATCCTCCGGACTCGCTATAACCGTACAATCCGGAAGTTCGTACGTTTTGCAAATTATTTCCTTGGTCGCTGCTTTGCTTCCCTTTTCCTGTCGTAAACGCCACGCCTCAGGTTTATTGTCACCAGTCAACATCTGTACGTCACGTGCGAAATCTATGGCATCCTTTATGGAACCCACGGGCACGTCGTCTGGAATGCCGAAGGTATCGCGCACCTGCTTGCCGACCACTTCATCCGAACCTTTTTCCTTTTGTTCGCGCCACGTCTCACGTGTCAGTTTTCCACCCAGCGCCTCAAACTGCTTTGCAAAGCCGAGGGCTTCGGCGGTCGACTTGATCGGGACGTCCTCGGGGATATTGAATCTCTCTCGAACTTCCTTTTCCCGATCGGCCGCCGTTTCTCCCTGTTGACCCGTCCCCGCTGTATCTGACAACTGTCCCTGCCCAGAGGATTCCTCTTTCGTTCTTGCTCCAACAACGCCGGGGGCGGCACTGGCCGCTGCTGCGGCCTCCAGGGCCATGGCCGCAGCCGTTTTGCCGGCTTTATCGCCTGCGACTTTGGCGCCTGGCACGGTCACGCCCTTGCCCTCGCTTTGTGCCGATGTGGCGCCACCATCTGCGGCTTCCTTTTTTCCACCTGCCGCCTTTGATCTCTCATCCTTCGATAGGGCACCGCCCGCCGCCGTATCTTCCTTGCCGTACTTTTCCCGCAGTCGTTGGAGACGTTCAGCATTGTCAACAACAGGGGACGGTGTACTGCCCGAAAGCGACGCTCCCGCATCGGTACCTGGGGTTGCCTCTTTTCCGCCTGCTGAAGAAGGCATCAAAAATGAACTGGTTGTCTTGACGCCTTGTTCCTGTCCACCAGCACCTGTTCCAGCGGACACCGGAAACAGCGGAACGCTGCCGCTGCGCGGCACAGTCGTCGCCGGACCCGGCTGCCCTGCGGGGGCGCCACTGCCCAACGGCCCGCTTCGTGGCGGATCATACATCGGTGTCACATAACTGCCGGAGGGCGTCTGGATGCCTTGTCCCTCCACGGCGGTACCCACACCGACCGTTTTCGACGGCAGGCTCAACGACGGAGGCGTGTAGGCTGGCGCCACGTAGGTCCCCGCCGATTTGACGCCTGGCCCCTGCCCGCTGACCCCTATGCCGCCTGTTGCCGGTGGTGGAGTGAAGGACGGTGCCACATAACCGCTTCGCGGCGTAATCGATATCGCTTCCGACTGCTGCACCGAAGGCTTGCTGCTGACCTGCTGGGTACTTGCTGCTGGTGGTGTGTAGGAGGGTTTCACGGGAAGCGTGGCGGTCTTCCTGATACCGGTCGATGGTGTCGAGGTAACACCTGTTGCGGTTGCCGAAGCCGGCTTCTTCGTGACGCTCTTGACTGCCGGAGGCGTGTAAGCGGATGTGGCAGGAAGCGCAGTGGTCTTCCTGATGCTGGTCGAGGGTTTCGTGGTTGCACTTGTCGCGGCTGCCGAAGCCGGCTTTTTCTTGATGACCTTGGCTGCCGGAAGTTTCTTTGCCGGAACGGAAGCGGACGACGGCGCACTTGTAACACCCTGATTAATAAATGCCTTTTCCTGTTCCGATAGCGGAACTGCCTTTTGGGCCAACACATGGCTCCCAATTCCAAGTAAAAGAACAATTAAACAAGAGAAGAATAGACATCGGATTGTTGTTTTCATGGCTCCCTCCAATGATCTGCGGAGACGATGGCTTGGCCTTGCCCCGGATAAAGCCGGGGGTTTAGAAAGGAGGTTAACGCAAAGGGCTCGGGAAGGAAGAACGATGATTCGCCTCTCAAAAGCCTGAATTTGTATGGCATCGATATCAAGAACAAAAATACTGAAGGTTGTCCCGTTGCCGCTCTTTTTTTTCAGTCAGTGGCTTCAACTTTGTAACAGTGAGGTTAGGAAGCAGGTTAAGAGATGATCGCCGGGAGAAATCCCTCCTGAGTTCGGGCGATACAGGAAAAACGAGAAGATAAGGATCCGGTTGAAAAATTACATCTAGCCTTTTTCATAACGCACCCCGTATATTCCAGGGGTTATGAGTTTGTTGTCAGGTCCGGTCTCCGTCAACAAAAGTACGGCTCATTTGCATCAAATCAGAAAGGATATATGTTCCTCAAAAAAGCTGGGTGGAAAACAAACCCTTTTTTCATTTAATGATAAAGCCTTTTATTGTCAATAACATTCTGACAGAAAATTCTGGCAGAACTCGATAGAATCCCGGAATGATGAACTGTACCTGTGAGTCCCCATTGCCCGCTTCGTCGTAAAAAGCCCGCCTGTCACTTATGGTTGAATGGACGCTTCGGATCACAGTTTCCACCGATGCCGCACGGTCATGATCGCTGGCCGGCTGCCTGACCTCCAGGTTTATCGGTTTCCGTGTGCGATTTGGAAAGTCGAGCTTAATCCGATCCATCACGAAGCGGCAGTCTCGCTCAGAACGGAGACGCGCCGCGCGTTTCGAATCCCCAGCTTCTTCATGCGGTAGATCAGTGTCGTGCGGTTCAGGCCCAGAATTTCGGCAGCGCCGTCCGCTCCGCCGATCTTGCCTTCGGTTTTTTTCAGTGCCTCCAGGATGTGATCTCTTTCCATGTCCCTCAGCTTCATGTCCCCGTGATCCGTGGATGATTTCGCTGGCCGGTGCTCCAGGTCGGGGAACCGAATCGTCGAACCGCCGAGAATGACGGCCCTTTCGATCATATTGGAAAGCTCGCGGATATTGCCGGGCCAGGGGTATGCCTGCAACTTTTTCATCTCCGATTCCGGGATGCCCGGATAATCCTTTTTCGATTGGGAACCGTAGAGCTGGAGAAAATGCATGGCGAGATGGGGGATGTCTTCGATACGCTCCCGCAACGGCGGCACGGAAACGGGAAACACGTTCAGCCGGAAATAAAGATCGTTCCGGAATTTCCCGGCGGAGACATCGGCGGTCAGGTCCTTGTTGGTGGCGGCGATCAGCCGGAAATCGGACCGCAGCGTTTTGGTTCCCCCGACCCGCTGAAATTCCTTTTCCTGAAGAATCCGCAGCAGTCTGCTCTGTGTTGAAAGCGGGAGTTCGGAGACCTCATCCAGAAAGATGGTGCCATGATGGGCCAGTTCAAAGCGGCCTTCCTTGGTCTTCACCGCCCCCGTAAACGACCCTTTTTCATGGCCGAAGAGTTCGCTGTCGATCAGTGTCTCCGGAAGCGCGGCGCAATTCACCCGGATGAAGGGACCTTCTTTCCTTGGGCTTTCGCGGTGTATCGCCCTCGCGACAAGTTCTTTGCCGACGCCCGTTTCGCCGTGTATCAGAACGGTCGACTGCGTGGGTGCAACCTTGCGGATCAGTTGATTTAAGTTCCGGATGCCGTCGCTCACCCCGATGATCTCGCCGAAGGGTTGAAGACCTTCCATCTCTTCGAGGTAGTACAAATTTTCCTGGGTGAGCTTCTTGTTCAATTTTGAAATTTCATCGTAGGCTTTTGCGCGGTCGATGGATATGGCGATCTGCGAGGCGAAGGCGGAGAGGAGTTTCATAGTGTTCGGACCGAGATCAAACGAGAAAAACCGGCTGTCCTGATAAAGGACACCGATCGTCTGGCTCCCCAGCTTCAGCGGGGTGATGATGACGCGCCGGAAATCGCCGGGTTGGCTCCCGCCGGCTTCGTATTGGATGATCTTTCCGTCCGGCGAATGGGCGGCGGCATGGATGCGCCGCAGTGTGTTTTCAAAAGGCGCCCCCTTGATCTCGTCCCGAAAGAGATTTCTCGAGGCAACCATAATGAGATCGGCGGAAGCCTCGCTTTTGATGAAAAGGGCCGCGCGTTCCGATCCCGTCAGTCTCGATATGGATGTGATGATGTTGGTGAGCAATTTCTCGATATTGTCCTGGCTGGTCAGGGCTTCGCCCATTTCGATGACCATGTCGAACAACCGCTCATCCTGATTCCGCTTCTCCTGGGGAACCAGATGCTGCAGGTCCGGGGGGAAGCAGTCCGCGGCAATGGGGCTGAAGAACTCATAGGCCTTCCGCGCGTATCCTTCGGCGGTGGGCCAGTCGCCGGTCTGCTTGCAGAGCCTGGCCAATTCGACCCGGATCCGCGCCAGTTCGAAGCTGGCGCCCATTCTCTCGACCGTTTGTTCGAGCTCGCCGAGCAAGACGATTTTTTCCGCCATCGAGCTTTTGTTTTCCGGGAGTCCGAGCTTAAGCCGCTGGATCATCCCGTACATCAGCGGGTTCACATCCTCCTTGTCGAGATGCTCCAGAAATTCAAAAACGGGCTTCAGATCAACGGGAGAAACGCCCTTTGCATGCAGAATGTAACCGGTGTCCAGCAGGGCGTAGTAGTTCAGGATGTGATACCAGCTCGACTTCCGGATTTTCCACAGGACCTTGTAATGTTCGGCGGCCAGAGAGAAGTTGCCCTCCTGGCATTCGATGCTGGCCAGACCCATCCCGGCAAGGACTTCCATCATCGGGACATTTTCCCTCCTGGCCAGTTCGATGGCTTTTTCGAAATTGGACCGGCTGCCCCTCAGCTGCTTGATCTCCAGAAGAATGATTCCCGCCGTGACGAGGGCATAAGACAACAGGGGCAGGTTCCCGTATTTCAGGCAGAGGTTCTGAATGGTTTCCGTTATGCCGAGGCCTCGCTGCGGCATGCCCACCAGGGCGTAGCAGATGGCCAGATTCAAAGCGACCAATTGGAAAAACTCGCTGTTGTCGGCGGCATCGAGTTCGCCCAGAGATTGTTCGTACACCTCGATGGCTTTGAAGAATTGACCTTTGATGATGTGCGTCAATCCCTGGACTTTCAAACCCCATCGGTGCAGCTCTTCATCTTCGAGCTGTTCGATCAGATCCCATCCCCGGTTGAAGTGTTGAACAGCTTCTCGATACTGGAAGTACATCCAGTTGTTCTGGCCGATCAGCAGTTCGAGAAAAGCCTCCGATTTCAGGTCGTGAAGGCGGCGGGCCGTTCCGCTGGCCGCCATGAGCAGGCAATTGAGCTTTTTCAGGCTGGGATGAAAGAGTGAAAGGGATGCCCGGCGCTCGATTGCCTTGATGAAAACGAGCCAGACGCCGTCCGGCATGGTGCTTTCCGCGTCGTTGAAAAACCGTTCCGCGAATTCCAGGATGGAATCATAGAGCCGGATCGCCGCCGAGAGGTTATGGTTTTGCTCTTCGATCACCGCTGCTTTCAGAATGAACTCGATGCATTCTTCCCGAAGTCCGGACAGGATGCACAAACGGGCCAGAGTCGGGATTGTTTTCTCGTCCACAGGATGATTTTTGAGAAGCATTTCGACCGCATTGCCGTAAAGCCGGGGCAATTCCTCGGGCGATAGCGAGTCTATGATCTGCAATCGGATGTCCTCGGAAGACCATCTGTAGCATCCTTGATTGCCCGGCTTCGGAAGGATCCACCCCTCGCTTGTGAGCGACTGGATCGCCGAGATCAACCTCGATGGCGGATAAGCGCTCAGCCAGTCCACGCAGAAAAAATCCGGGAAAGAAGCAAATACCTGCGAAACTTTCTTTTCCTCCGCAGAGAGGGCCGATAAAAAATCTTTCACGGTTGCCATCGCCTCACCCTTTCTCATGATCAAATTCGGCTTCGTCAACATCCCATATCGGAGCGGTAATGTCAATAGCCGTGCAAATATTGACATTAGTCAAAGACAATAATTTGACATTTGTGGGGTATATTTCAGCACGTAATTGATATTACTTGAGTATATTAAATAGTCATTTTGGCTCGACATTTGCAAGCAAACAAAGAGAAACTTGAATTCCTGGCTGAGGTGATGAGATGAACGATAAAAATGATGTGGTGATTGTCAGTGCCGTCCGGACGCCCTTTGGCCGCTTTGACGGTGTGTTGAAGACCGTTTTGAGCATGGATCTGGGCGTGCTGGCCCTGAAGGAGGTTGTCCGCAGGATCGAACTCGATCCGAAACTGGTGGACGAGGTCTATTACGGCACCTGCATCCCGGCGGAATACGCCATTTACACGAATGTCCCAGCCAGACAGATCACGCTGCTGGCGGGCTTTCCCGAAAGCAACATCTCGCTGACCATCGACCGGGCCTGCTGCTCGTCCATGACGGCGCTGCGGCTGGGGTACCGGGCCATCAAGTCCGGTGATGCCGAGATCGCGATCGCCTCGGGGGCGGAGAATATGGGCAACGTCCCCCTGATCGCCTCCGCCGCGAAGACCCGCTGGGGAAGCCGTCTGGGTCATGTGGCGTTGGAGGATGTCCTCTTCGAGCTGGGCTACAGCCGCAAGGGCTTCGCCCCGGTGGCCACGGATGCCGGCCATGTGGCCGTGGAGTTCGGCGTGAGCCGGGAGAAGCAGGATGCCTGGGCGCTGTCCAGCCATGACAAGTATTACGCCGCCTACAAGGCCGGGAAGTTCGATATTGGTGGGGAACTGATGCGCCTGGAGATCCCCCAGAAAAAGGCCCCCATCGTCCTGGAGAAGGACGAGTCCCCCCGGGACAACCTGAGCATGGAGAAGATGGCCGCCCTGAAGCCCGTTTACGGCAGCCCGACGGTGACGGCCGGGAACGCTCCGGGCCTCAACTCGGGCGCTTCGGCAGTCGTCATCATGTCCCGAAAGAAGGCCGAGTCGCTCGGCCTGAAGGCGCTGGCGACAATCGAGGCCTGCGAGTCCGCCGCAGGCAGCCCCAAGTACATGGCCTGCGTTCCCGCCCAGGCCATCGAGAAGATGTTTGCCAGGACAGGGCATAAGATCGACGACATGGGCATCATCGAGATCAACGAGGCCTTTGCCGCCGTGACACTGGTGTCGCTCAAGATGCTGGCCAAGGACGATCCGGCGAAGTGGCAGGCCCTTCAGGACAGGACGAACGTCAACGGTGGCGCGATCGCGATCGGTCACCCCGTGGGGGCGAGCGGCGCCCGGATCACGATGACGATGATGTACGAGCTCATGCGGCGCGGCGGCGGTCTGGGGGTGGCGGCCATCTGCGGCGGCCTGTCCCAGGGGGAGGCAATCCTGATCCGGGTGTGATCCGTTGACGCAGCAATCAATACAGAGAAGATGGAGGAGAATCATGGATGAATGGTTGAAAGAGGTGGAACCGTTGACCCTGAAGGGCCAGATTGCCGTTCCCTACACCTGGTGGGTGGGAGACGTCGGCAGCCGGTTCCTGGCGTCCCTTCGGGACGAGCAGAAGATTCTCGGGAGCCGCTGCAAGGCCTGCGGGAAGGTGTTTGTGCCCCCCCGCAAGAACTGCGGCCGCTGCTTCGTCGATATCGAAGAATGGGTGGACGTCGCGTCCGAGGGCGTCATCGAGGCCTATACCATCGTGCATTACGGATATCCCGTACAGCCGGTGAAGCCGCCCTTTGCCTATGCCCTGATCCGGCTGGACGGAGCGGATGTCGGCTTTCTGCACCTGATCAAAAAGGACCTGGACAGAATTGGAAACGGTCAACGAGTGAAGGCGGTATTCAAAAAGGAGCGGACCGGGAGCATCCTGGACATCGACTCCTTCGAGCTCATTTAAGCGCCTGTGGAGGAAATGGATATGGACAAAACAGCAATCGTCGGCGTGGCGCAGACGAAGTACGAGAGAAGGAAGAAGGACCAGATCTTCGCGGACCTGGTCTTTGACGTGACCCGTGCGGCGCTGAATGACGCGGGCCTCTCGCTGGACGACATCGACAGCGTGGTCACCGTTTCGAACGACTTTTTCGACGGCCGGACCATCTCGGGCATGTCCGTGGGGGATGCCTCCGGCGGCCAGGACAAGAACATCTCGACCGTATCCGGGGACGGCACGTTCGGGGCCTTCTACGGCCTCATGCGGGTCCTGTCCGGCTACCAGGCGACAATCGTCGTGGCCCACTACAAGGGCAGCGAGGGCGACGTGAAGATCACGACCAACGGTATGTTCGACCCCATCTTTCACCGCCATCTGGGCATCGAGGCGATCTCGGCGGCGGCGCTCCAGGCGAACGCCTACATGCACCGGTACGGCATTCGGGAGGAGGCGTTTGCCGAGGTGTCCGTGAAAAACCACGGGAATGCGAAGAACAACCCCTATGCCCAGCTCCCGCTGGATATCACGGTGGCGGACGTCATGAAGTCGCGGAAGATCGCGGAGCCCCTGAAGCTCCTGGACTGCGGGCCGGTCAGCGACGGGGCGGCGGCCGTCATCATCGCCAACGAGAAAATCGCGGCCCGGACAAAGAAGAAGCCGGTCTGGATCAGGAGTGTGGCGCACTGCTGCGAGGACTACCTGCTGGGGGACCGGGATCTCGCCAGGCCGACGGCGCTTTCCGAGGCGGCGAAGAAAGCCTACGCGATGGCAGGCATCCGGAATCCTCTCGAAGAGATCGACGTGGCGGAGGTGCTGGAGCCGTACAGCTACATGGAGCCCCTGTGGCTCGAGGGATTGGGATTCTGCGGGCCCGGTGAGGGGGGAAAGCAGATCGGCATGGGGATCACGACCATGGGCGGCAAGCTGCCCGTCAATCCCTCCGGCGGGGCGCTTTCTTCAAATCCCATCCTGGTGGGGGGGCTGGCCAGGCTGATCGAGGCGGCCCTGCAGGTCCGCGGCGAGGCCGGGGCCAGGCAGGTAAAGAAGGTCGATACGGCGCTGGCCCACGGTTTCAACGGTCCCTGCGGCCAGAGCCACTGCGTCTGGATCGTCGGCGGAAAGAAGTGAGGTGACTTATGGGAAGAAGTGTAGCGATCGTAGGAACGGGACAGACCTATCACAAGAGCCACCGGCCGGACGTGACGTCGCGGGAGATGATCTACGAGGCCGTCACGGCGGCCCTGGCGGACGCGGAACTGACCATTCGGGACATCGACGCCATCGTGATCGGTAACATGGACCATTTCGAGTCCATCAACTATGTGGACGCCTACAGCGTCGAGGGGTCGGGCGCGTTCATGAAGCCCATCATGAAGGTCTCGACGGGCGGCACCACGGGCGCGACGGTGGCGATAGCGGCTTATTATCACGTGGCCTCCGGGCTCTTTGACCGGGTGCTGGCGATCGGCTTCGAGAAGAACTCGGAGAGCGACACGACCGGGGCCATCATCACCTGCTCCGACGCGATCTGGGACCGTTTCTCCTATTCGGGGGCGATTCCCAGCCTGGCGACGGAAGCGACGGCCTATATGGAGAAGTACGGGGCGACGCAGGAGGATGCGGCGCTGGTCGGGGAGCGGGACCGGAACCATGCCCTGAACAACCCTTACGCGCACCTGCAGCGGCCCCTGACCGTGGCGGACATCATGGCTTCACCCATGCTGGCCTACCCGATCAAGCTGGGCGACATCTGCCCGCGAAGCGACGGCGCCTGCGCCGTCGTCCTGGCGGCGGACGGAGTCGCCCAGAAGATCGCGAGCAGGCCGGCCTGGTTCAAGGCGGCGGCGGTGCGTCACACCTATACGTGGTTCGGGGACTCCACGGACTACAACCAGGGACTCGTCTCGATGCAGCGAGCCTCGAAAGACGCCTATCAACAGGCAGGGATCCGGAACCCCGTGGAGGAGCTCGACGTGGCCGAGCTTTACCTGCCCTACACCTGGGCGGGCCTCAAATGGATCGAGGACATCGGGTTCTGCGGGCCCGGGGAGGCGGCGCGTTTTGTCGGCGACCGGAACACCCACATGGGAGGCAAGCTCCCGATCAACCCCTCGGGCGGCGTCATCTCCACGAACTGCATCGGCGCCACGGCGCTGCTGCGGGTGGCGGAGGCGGCGATCCAGGTCATGGGCAAGGGCGGCAACCGGCAGGTGCCGGACGTGAAGAACGCCCTGGCCACGGGATTCGGCGGCTGCTTCTGGTCGGATGTCGTCATCCTGAGCTCCGAGAGACCATAAGGGAAAGGGGGAATCAACATGTCAACGGAAAATGCGCAAATCGAGCGGCTGCAGTCAACATTCACGTACCCGATGCCCTACGAGTGGTCGATCGGGCTTTACGGAAGCCGGTTTTTCCATGAGATCATAAAGAACGGGCGTTTCATCGGGATCAAATGCGAAGGCTGCGGCAAGGTTTACGTGCCGCCGCGGCGGGTGTGCGGACCCTGCTTTCGCGAACTTCACGAACTGGTGCCGCTGTCGGACACAGGGGTGATCACGGCCTTCTCGGTGGTGAACTACCCCTTCATCGATCCGAACACCGGGTCGCAGCGCCCCATTCCCTACACCTACGGCTATATCCAACTCGACGGGGCGGACAACATCTTCTCCCACATCATCAACGAGACGGACCTGAGCAAAATCAAGGTGGGCATGAAGGTCCGGGCCGTCTTCCAGGAGCGGGCGGAGATGAAGGGGAACATCGAAGACATCAAGTATTTCGACATCATCCGATGAAAATACATCAATGGAGGTAGTGCAGATGTTTCAGGAATATTTCAGCGAGGACCACAGGATCTTCCGCGACAGCGTGCGGAAATTTGTAGAGAAGGAGATCAAGCCCCATGTCGAGGAATGGGAAGAGAAGGAAATTTTCGACATCGGGCTTTACAAGAAAGCGGGTGACGCGGGTTTCCTGGGTCTGGAGTTCCCCGAGGAATACGGCGGGACACCCTGCGACAAGCTGATGTTCGTCGTTTACGTGGAAGAGCTGGTCCGCAGCGGCTCCCTGGGTACGGCCATCGGTGTTTCAACGCACCACATTTCCACGCCGCACGTCTTCAAGCTGGGAAGCGAGGAGCAGAGGCAGCGTTTTGTGGTTCCGGTCCTGCGGGGCGACAAGATATCGGCGCTGGGCGTCACGGAACCCAATGCCGGTTCGGACGTGGCCAACATCGCGACGCGCGCCGTCCGCAACGGGGACTACTACATCGTGAACGGGGCCAAGACCTTCATCTCGAGCGGCACCCGCGCCAATTTCATCACGACGGCTGTGCGGACGGGAGGGCCGGGATACAAGGGAGTCAGCCTGATGGTCATCGAGTCCTCCAGTCCGGGTTTTAAGGTGGCCAAGAAAATCCGCAAGATGGGATGGCACGCTTCGGACACCGCGGAACTGAGTTTTGAAGACTGCAAGGTCCCGGTCGCGAACCTTCTGGGAAAGGAGGGCGACGGCTTCAAGGGTATCATGGTCAATTTCGAGAACGAAAGGCTCGAGCTGTCCATCCATGCCCACATGGTCGCCCAGCTTGCCCTGGAGGAATCGATAAAATACGCCAAGGCCCGTGAAGCATTCGGAAAGCCCATTATCGGTCAGCAGGTCATCATGCACAAGCTGGTGGACATGGCCACCCTGGTCGAAATCTCCAAAGAGTACAATTATCGTGTCGCCGCCATGATGGACGCGAAGAAAAATGTCTCGAAGGAGGTTTCCATGGCCAAGAACTTTGCCTGCCAGGCCTGCGACAAGGTGGTCTTCGACGCGGTCCAGATCCACGGCGGCTACGGGTATGCAAAAGAGTACCTGGTGGAAAGGCTCTATCGCGACTCGCGCGTGATCAGTATCGGCGGAGGGACCACGGAGATCATGAAAAACGTCATTGGCAATTTTTTATAGTCCGGATCGAATCAACACGGAGAGTCAAGGATAAACCGAAGAACAAATCGGAACGAGGAGGAAAAGCAATGTCAGGCAAAACAAAATACGATGTGATCGTAGTGGGCGCCGGGATAGCCGGGCTGGGTGTGGGTGCGATCCTGGCGAAGGAGGGGAAGCAGAAGGTCCTGGTGTTGGACCGCTTCCCCAAGGCGGGCGGAAGGACGATGAGCTACGACGGCTATCCGGGCAAGGGCTGGCGGGTGGATATCGGGCTCCACCTGGTGGAGTTGGGCGAGAAGGCATCCGTCACGGAACTCAACGAGCGAGTCGGAAAGAAGGTGGAGTGGGGCCCCTTCAGCAAGACCGTGGACATCTGGGACGGCGAGAAGTTCATGAGTGTTGCGGACCTGGTCCCCATGACCAAGGAGGAGAAGGTTGCATTTCGGGACCTACTGCAGAAGATTGCCACGCTCAGCGAAGAGGAGATCGAGAAATGGGACAACCGCTCCCTCGAGGAATGGATGCACGAGAACGTTCCCCAGGCGGCGGTGCGCGAGCTGCTGACCGATCTCGGCATGATCATGACGACCATTCCCCATGCCATCGACATGGCGGCCGGGGAAGTCCTCTGGATTGCGAAGCATAATCTCCTCAAGGTCCGTCAGGCGCTGCAGGCCAGTTATCCGATCGACGGGATGGACGGCATCACGCGCGGCCTCGTGGAAGTCATTCGGGAGAATGGCGGAGAGATCCGGGTGAACTGCGATGTCCAGGAAATTGTCATTAAAGACAAGAAGGCGATCGGCGTGAAGGTGCCCGCGAAGAAGCATATCTACGAGGAAGAGTACCGCATGTACGAGACGGAGTTCATCGCCGCCGACCGGGTGGTGTGCGCCCTGCCTATTTACAAGCTGGCGGAGATTATCGACTTCAAGCCGGAGACCAGCCCGATGCCCCGGTGGTGGGTGAAGCGGATCGAGGACATTCAGTACGAGCGGACGGGGCTGATCGGATTCGTCTTCGGGACGAAGGAGCCCATCGTGGACCCGGAGAAAAAGGTCTTTTACAGTGCGCTGAAAATGAAGCGCTGCGGGTTTCCCTTCCAGGCCTGCCCGGTGTCGAATTTCTCCGACGCCGTGGCCCCCAAGGGCAAACAGCTTTTCCACACGGACATCGTGGTGGAGCATGCCCAGGCCGGGGACAAGTTCGAACGGGAGCGTCTGCTGGCGCTCATGTGGGAGGACATGAAGGAGATGTTCCCCGGTCTCGAGGAGAAACTGGAGTGGCGTCTGCCCTATTATGTGGACGGCTGCGACGGCCTGGCCCGCCAGCCGGGGCTGGTGGGGAACTACAAGCCGGGCCTTCAGGCGCCGGGGGTCCCCAATCTGTACTTCGCCGGCGACACCTACGTGGGCAGAGGGCTTGCCATCAACGGCGCGTCGTTGAGCGGCATGCTGTGCGCGGACATTATTCTGAAGGACCTGAAAAAATAAATGCGGCAGAAAACGAGCCGTAAATTGCAATTTATCAAAACAGTCAAAGGAGGAAAAGGATCAGATGGTAAAGACCGATTGGATGTACCACTACAAGAAGAAGCTCTGCACGGCGGAAGCGGCGGCCCGCGCGGTTTGCGACGACGATTTCATCATGACGCCGCTTTGCCTGGGTCAGCCGAGCACCCTGATTCCGGACGCAATCGCCGACCGGAAAGATGAGCTCAAGAATGTAGAATGGCGGTGGAATCTGGCAATCCGGCCTTACAAGATGTTCAAGCCGGAATACCGGGGTACCTTTAAAATCACGTCCGCCTTCACGGGAACCCCCTTCATCCTGTCTCAATTTCAAGGGATAGGTTA
The DNA here is from genome assembly GCA_964460245.1 of uncultured Syntrophaceae bacterium. Lineage (GTDB taxonomy): Bacteria > Desulfobacterota > Syntrophia > Syntrophales > Fen-1087 > JAXDBM01. The sequence goes on from CAYWTL010000022.1 coordinate 28,152, forward strand.
TGGCAATTACGCGCCGGCAACCGTTTTTACCTCTGAAAAGCAGTGGACATACTACCGCAAGCCGGATGTCATCGTCCACATGGTGACGCCGCCGGACAAGGACGGCTTCGTGAATATCGGTCCTGACCTGATGTTCTCCAGGGCGCTGATTGAGGGGCGCGCCTCTTCGAGAGGGATCATCGGCGGACCCCGAGTCCTGATCGGAGAAATTAACGACCAGTACATTCCCGTCTGCGGGGACACCAGGCTGCACGTCTCCAGATTCACGCATATCGTGGAGAATTCCTCGGCACTGCCTGCCTTTCCCTCGCCGGTGCCCAAGGACATTCACAATAAAATGGCCGCCTCCGTTGTCAGCCTGTTGAGAGACAGAGACAGTATCCAGATCGGGATCGGCGCCGTTCCCATGCTGATTTCCGATCTGATTGCCCATTCGGATCTGAAAGATCTGGGGCTGTTCACGGAGATGCTGCCGACGGGAGCGCCGGTGTGGCAGGAGAAGGGAATCCTCACCGGGAAATACAAAACGTTCCGTCCCGGGGAAATCTCGGCCAGTTTTTGCGGTCCGGTGAAAGATCTTTTCGAGTTCGTCAGAAACAACGAGAATATAGGATTTTATGCCGGTAACGTCATGAACAATCCGGCATACATCGGGGCCGAGGAGCAGATGGTCGGCATCAACGGGGCGCTGGAGATCGATCTCGCCGGTCAGGTCGCCTCCCTGACCCTCGGCAACAAAATGGTGTCCGGGTATGGCGGCCAGTCGGATTTTGCGATGGGGTGTCGCATGTCCCGCTTTGGACGGATGATCATTGTCATGGCATCGTCCACGAAAGACAAAGACGGCAATCTGATCAGCCGGATCGTTCCGAATCTCTCGCCGGGCGCCCTGGTCGGGACCCTGGCGGTTCATGTGGACTATGTCGTAACGGAAAACGGCATTGCCGGTCCGATGGACGGAATGTCCATCGATGAAAGGGCGGAAGCCCTGATCAAGGTGGCCCATCCCAAACTGCAGGATGAGTTGATGAAGGCCGCCAAGGAAAAAGGCCTTTTCAAATAATGGTGCTCGTTTCCCTCCATTGCCCTCGATCGAAGGAAACGGAATCATCATCAACAAATGCCGTAACGCGGACCCCGTAGATGCGGGGTCCGCACGGCTTGCCCGGGGAAGGGCAGGGGCTTCGGAAACGGGGATTGCAACGAAGACAAGCTGCAAAGCGCTGCGGGCAATCCTTTCATCAGACCGGCCCCGCCGATCGAGATCGTGGAGAGTGTCAAAAAGGGAATAGCGTATGTGCGCACTTTGAAAACCGCCCGGAAGTTCGGACCTGTCTTCAGGGCCTTCGTTTGTATGAGGCGTCGTTTTTCAGAAAACGAGGAAAGGCAAGAGCTATGATCAAAAAACTGTGTGTCATCGGTGCGGGTACAATGGGTGCGGGGATCGCCCAGGTGGCCGTAGAAAAGGGCATCGAAGTCGCGATGCGGGACGTCGAGGACCGTTTTGTCGAGAAGGGCCTGGGTACGATCCGGAACTTCCTCGGGAAGAAAGTGGAAAAAGGGAAGCTTTCGGCGGCAGAGCGCGACGCGATCCTGGGGCGGCTCAAGGGAACGACAAGCATGGAGAAGGCCGCCGAGGGGGCGGACATGGTGATCGAGGCGGTGATCGAGGACCTGGCCCTCAAGCAGAAAGTCTTTGCGGAGCTGGACCGGCTGTGCGCCCCGAGCGTCATCCTGGCATCCAACACGTCGACGCTCAGCATCACGAAGATCGCCGCGGCGACGAAGCGACCGGAACGCGTCCTGGGCACCCATTTCTTCAGCCCCGTCCCGGTGATGAGACTTGTCGAGGTCATCTCGGGGGAGAAGACGGACGAAAAGATCCTGAATGCCGCCCTGGATGTCATGGCCGCCCTGGGCAAGACCGCCATTCGGGCAAAGGATGTCCCGGGATTCATCGTGAACCGTTTTCTCTGCCTGCTGTACAACGAGGCAGCGGACCAGATTTACAAAGGCTACGCGACGGCACAGGACATCGACCTGGGGCTGAAGCTGGGTTCCAACCATCCGATGGGCCCTGTGGAGATCATGGACATGGCCGGCGTGGACGTGGTGAACAACGCCCTGAAAGCACTCTATGAGATGACGGGCGAGGAGCGCTACAAGCCGTCCCCGCTCTTCGACCGGATGATCCGGGAGAACCGCCTGGGCCGAAAGACCGGCCGCGGGTTCTACGAGTACGCAAAATAGCATGATTGCGAATCCGCCCCTGTGACAGCGGGTTCCCGTCCGCTCGC
>CAYWTL010000023.1:0-30396 GCA_964460245.1 uncultured Syntrophaceae bacterium
CCCTCGACCTGGCGGATCTTGTCCTTGTAGGAGATGGGCAGCGGAAAAATCAGGGAGATGGCGTTTCGCGTGACCAGGCGGGAGGCGGACGACGCTTCCACGCCGGCGTACCACGCGGCCACGACGGTGCGCAGGAGCCCGAAGGCGAGGATCGCGATCGTGATCCCCAGAATCGTCAGCCCGGTGCGGAGCTTGTGGCGAAAGGCATTCCTAAAGAGAAGCTTCAGGATGAGCATGGTTGAGGAACCCCTTTTCCAGGCGCCGGATGACCTGCGCCTTCTCCGCCGCGCGGGGGTCATGGGTCACCATAATGATCGTCATGCGGGATTCCCGGTTCAGGCGGGTCATCAGCGACAGAATCTCTTCGGCCGAGACCCGGTCCAGGTCCCCGGTGGGCTCGTCGGCCACCAGAATGGTCGGATCGGCAACCACCGCCCGGGCAATGGCCACCCGCTGCTGCTCCCCGCCCGAAAGCTGGCCGGGATAGTGGTCCATGCGATCGGCCAGGCCGACCAAACGGAGCGCCGTCTCCACGTGCTCCCGCCGCTCCCGGCCGGTGATCCGCGTCAGATGCAGGGGCAGCTCCACGTTTTCATGGGCCGTCAGCACCGGAATGAGATTGTAGAACTGGAAGATGAACCCCACATGGGTGGCCCGCCATCGGGCCAGCTCCGTTTCGGAAAGGCCGGTGATCTCCGTGCCGTCCACCCGGATGGAACCGCCATCGACCTTGTCGATGCCGGCAATGAGGTTCAGAAGCGTGCTCTTTCCCGACCCCGACGGGCCCATGAGCGCCACGAACTCGCCCCGCTCGATATCGAAGGTGATGTTCTCGAGGACGGGGACAATGTGATCCCCGCGGCGATAGGATTTTCTCAAGTCCCGGATTTCAACGATCGGCGGTTCGCTGCCCATGATCATTTTTCCGCGATCTTGATGCGGGCGCCGTCCTTCAGCCGGTTGGGCTTGAGCACCACCCGGTCCCCCGCCTTCGCGCCGTCGAGAATTTCCACCATGTCGCCGAGCGCCTCCCCGGTCCTGACGGCGGTTTCCTTCACCCGGTCGTCCTGAACCACGAAGAGAACCCGGCTTCGGCTGCGTTCGGCCAGCGCCAAGCGATGAACGGCCGTGCGCGCCCGTTCCTCCTCCTCTTTCACGGGCCGGGAGAGGAAGGCGACCTTGGCGCTCATCTCCGGCAGGATCCGGGGGTCCGGAAGGAGAAAGCGGACCTTGACCATGACGCTGGCCTTGCTGCGATCCGCCGTGGGCACGATCATGTGAATCATGCCGGGGAAACGGGTGTCGGGTATCGCATCGAGCTGGATTTCGCAGGGCTGTCCGGCCTGGATGAGGCCCAGATTGGATTCGGACACGTCGGCTTCGACCTGCAGCGAGCCCATGTCGGCGATGGTCACCACCGCCGCTTTGGCATTGGTGGCCGCGCCGACCGGGGTCACGATGTCGCCGATATCGGCATTCTTGGTCAGGACGACGGCATCGAAAGGGGCGCGGATCAGTGCGTAATCGAAAGCCACCGAGGCTCCCTGAACGGCCGCCCGGCTCGCTTGAATGGCCGCTTCCGCCGCATCCACCGCTGCCCGGGCCCGCCGGTAGCGGGCCTCCGCATTATCGTATTCCGACTTCGAAACGATCTCGCGCTCCAGCAGGCGCCGGTTCCGCTCAAAGGTCAGCGTCGCGAATGCGAGTTCCGCCCGGGCCTCCTCGAGTTTGGCCTCGGCGACCTTCCGGTTGGACACCGCCTGGTCCCGCGTCGCCAGCAGATCGTCGCTTTCCAGACGGGCGATGATTTGCCCCTTTCGAACCCGGCTGCCCTCTTCGACCATCAGCTCCACCAGGCGCCCGGTGACCTTGGAAGCCACCGCCGCCTTGCGCTGGGCCACCACATAGCCGCTGGCGTTGAGCAGCGTGAACGCCTGGGAGGGATAAATCCGGGAGACCGTCACGACCTGCACCGGAACGGCGGGCCGGATCAGCCCCCCCAGGTAGAGGGCGGACAGGATCGCGACCAGGAGGACCGCCGACAAGGCCGCATAGATCCATCTTTTCCGATGCGCCGGGGGCTGCGCCTTGGCGGAGCGGTCAATCTTCAGTTTCGAAATGTCTTCATCAGCCATAAGTTCCGTCGCTTTCCCGCCGATTCACGGCAACGGCGGCGATTTTCATCGATTGCGGTCGATTTGTCAAAACAAATCTCATCGGCAAACCAACATCACACCACACCGGAATTTTATCACATTGACACGGAATGCCGTTCATACTAGTCTCTTTCGACATCAAGCGAGGGGTCAGCGGAATGGCGGCTTATCAGCGGCAAAAAATCACAAGCGAAGAAGCGCCGCGGGCGGGAGGAGATCGCAATGTTTTCGAATCCTCCGTAAACCGCCGCGGGGTGCGGTTCCAGCAGGGACGCGAATCATCCGGAACCGATTCGGACGGCCGATGGTACTACCTCCTCGGCGTTGCGGATCGGATATCGGCGATCCGTCGCGAGGACTGCCGGGACCCGGATTGGATGTTCGATCAGATTGCGTCGAACCTGGTTGGCCTGGGCGAGGTCTTCCCCAAGGAAAGCGACCCGGTTTCCGATCTTCAGGGATATGCGGTTCGTCGTTTCTCCCGGGAAATCCTTCGCGCAATCCGCTCGGCGTTCTTGACGAAAGAAGAAAGCGATCGGGCCGGGGCGGCAACGACAGCGACCGATGGAATGGAGGTGAAAGCGCCATGAAGCGTCCCAAAACCATATACATCACGGAGAGAGACTGGGATCGCCTGGAGCGGATGGTGTCGGGCGCGGGAAAAGCGCCCAACATTGCAAAATTGAGGAACGAACTCGATCAGGCCACCGTGGTGCCCTCCGAGAAGATCCCTTCCGACGTGGTCACCATGAACTCCCGCATCGCATTCGAGGAAATGGAAACCGGGGAAAAATCCGAAATCACCCTCGTGTACCCGTCCGATGCGGATGTGAACCGCCGGAGAATTTCCATCCTCGCGCCGGTCGGCGCCGCGCTCATCGGTTTGAGAGTGGGCGACGAGATCGAGTGGCCCCTTCCCTCGGGGAAAACCAGAACATACAAAATCATCTCCGTCCTTTTCCAGCCCGAAGCGGAGGGTCGTTACGATCTCTGAGGCAACGGGCTGCTCCTTCCATCCTCATCTTCCCGGCGCTTCTGTGATCGATCGTCACAGAGGCGCCGCCTCATGAGACCTGCCCGGAAGCGCATCCGGCCGACGGTCATACGACAACGGCCAAAAATCGCATTAAAAAACGCTTGACAATAATTCGTTCGACTATTATTAGATAAAGTTTACTGCGATACCTGTTTATGGTGAATCCTCCATTCGGTATGATGCATTCCAGATGAGGGATTTTTTATTTTTTGAGGCAAAGGGAAAGGCGTCATGAAAAACGACATTCGGAAAGTCAGAAACATCGGAATCAGCGCCCATATCGACTCGGGCAAGACCACGCTGACCGAGCGGATTCTCTACTTCACGAAACGCATCCATGCCATTCATGAAGTCAAGGGAAAGGACGGCGTCGGCGCGACCATGGATTCCATGGAGCTGGAAAAGGAGCGCGGCATTACCATCGCCTCGGCGGCCACCTTCTGCGAATGGAAGAACCATGAGATCAATATCATCGATACGCCCGGCCATGTGGATTTCACCATCGAGGTGGAACGGTCGCTCCGGGTGCTCGACGGCGCCATCCTCGTGCTCTGCGCGGTCGGCGGCGTCCAGTCCCAGTCCATCACCGTGGACCAGCAGATGAAGCGCTACAAGGTCCCCTGCATCGCATTCATCAACAAATGCGACCGCAGCGGCGCCGATCCCGGCCGCGTCATCGGCCAGCTCCGCTCGAAACTGGGCCACAATGCCGTGGCGATGCAGATGCCGATCGGTCTGGAGACGGATCTGCAGGGGGTGATCGATCTGGTGGCCATGAAGGCCCTCTATTTCGACGGCGACAGCGGCGAGATCGTCCGGAGCGGAGAAATCCCGGAAAGCCTCCTGGCCGAGGCCAGGTCAAAGCGTGAGGAGCTGATCGACGCCGCCTCCATGTTTTCGGACGAGCTGACGGAAGCGATCCTCGAAGAGCGGGAAATTCCGGATCAGGTGATCCTGGACGCGGTCCGCAGGGGAACGCTGAAGCGTGAACTCACCCCCGTCTTCATGGGCTCCGCGTACAAGAATAAAGGCGTCCAGCCCCTGCTGGACGCCGTGAACCGGATCCTCCCCTGCCCCGCCGACGTGCAGAACGAGGCGCTCGACAGGGACAACAACGAAGCTCCGGTGCTGCTGGCCAGCGACCCGTCCAAGCCGATTGTGGCGCTGGCCTTCAAGCTGGAGGACGGCCCCTACGGGCAGCTAACCTACATCCGGGTCTATCAGGGAACCCTGGCCCGCGGGACCACGATCGTGAACGCCCGGAACGGCAAAAAGGTCAAGGTCGGCCGGGTCGTGCGCATGCATGCCGACCAGATGGAGGATATCGACGCCATCCCCACCGGCTACATCGGCGCGCTTTTCGGCATCGAATGCTCCTCCGGCGACACCTTCATCTCGCCGGGCATCAACCTGACCATGACCTCCATGTTCGTCCCGGACCCGGTGATATCGCTGGCCATCACACCCAAGGACAACAAGGCGCAGATCAACATGTCCAAGGCCCTGAACCGCTTCACCAAGGAGGATCCGACCTTCCGGACCCACCTGGATCAGGAGACGGGGGAAACGATCATCGAGGGCATGGGCGAACTGCACCTGGAAGTCTACGTGGAGCGGATGAAGCGGGAATACAGCGCCGAGGTGGCCACGGGCAACCCCCGCGTCGCGTACCGAGAGACCATTACCCAGCGGGCGGACTTCAACTATACCCACAAGAAGCAGACCGGCGGCGCCGGACAGTACGGCCGGGTGGCCGGATACATCGAGCCGGTCGCGGACGCCGATTTCGTCTTCGAAAACGACGTCACGGGCGGGAACATCCCCACTCAGTACATCCCCGCCGTGGAGAAGGGCTTCCGCCAGTGCCTGGCCAAGGGGCCGAAAATGGAGTTTCCCGTCACGGGCGTCAGGATCGTCATCAACGACGGGGCCTCCCACGCCGTGGATTCGTCCGACATGGCCTTCCAGGCCGCCGCGCGCGGCGCCTTCAAGGATGGCTACCTGAGGGCCAGGCCGGTCATCCACGAACCGATCATGAAAGTGGTCGTGGAGACGCCCACGGAATTCCAGGGGGCGGTGATGGGCCTTCTGAACCAGCGCCGCGGCATGATCGTGGGCGCCCAGGACGAGGGTCCCATGTGCGTCGTGGAATCTCAAGTCCCGCTGGCGGAGATGTTCGGTTTTTCGACGGTCCTGCGATCGGCGACCCAGGGCAAAGCCCAGTTCACCATGGAATTCGCCCTCTACCGGCAGGTGCCGCAGTCCATCTCGGAAAAGATCGCCGAAGAAGCGGCCCAGCGGAAGAAAAGCGCCGCCTGAAACACGGCCCCGGCCCTCGCACCGGGAAACGCAACGATCTACAACCATTCAAAGGACGGACAGATGACCATGCTCAAGAAAGATCTGATTCTTCGCAATCCTTTAAGGAATGTGGGCTCCGGGACGGATGACGTCATTCCGGAGGGCGGCTTCGGCGCCGTTCTGGCCTATGCCGGCGTCGGCAAGACGGCGCTTCTGGTGCAGCTCGCGCTCAATGCCATGCTGAGGAACCGGAACGTTCTTCACATCAGCCTTCACGATCCGGTCGGAAAGGTCGGCATCTGGTACCAGGAACTCTTCCATCACCTGGCGAGCTTCGCACAGGTGCAGCAGGCCAATCAACTCTGGGAGACCATCCTGCCGAACCGTCTGATCATGACGTTCAAGGTCGACGGCTTCAGCGTGCCCCGCCTGGAGGAACGCCTGACGGACCTGATGGCGCAGAACATCTTTCATCCGCGGATGATCATCATGGACGGCCTGCGCTTCGACGAATCGGGCCGGCAGCCGCTTTGCGATCTGAAGGCGCTCGCCGCCCGGCAGGGATTGCGCATCTGGTTCACCGTTCACACCCACCGTCATGAACAGCCCGGCCCCGACGGCCTGCCGGTTCAGCTTCTGCACGTGGCCGATCTGTTCGATGTCGCCCTCGAACTCCGCCCCAAGGGATCGGAAATCCACATTCGGCCGCTGAAGGGGGGAAACGCAACCGCGGGCGAGGCTCCCCTCCTCCTCGATCCTTCAACCATGCTGATCAGGGACAACGGCTGAGGCCTGTCACGGCTTGAATCTGCAAAGCTTGACGTCCGGGGGCTCCGATTCACAATCGTACAAGAGCAGGCGGCCGCTGCCGGAAGCATTCGACAGCGGCCGCTTTTTTATGCATATTATCTTGTTTCATTTTTGTAGATAATATTGTATCCTCTATTTGACACTTTTTGAGGAGATCGAATATGCCCTCCACCACCATCAGAATCAGCGAATCGACGCGCCGGATGCTCGGCGAACTGGCCCGGCAGGATGGCAAGTCCCTGCAGTCGGTCCTTGATCGAGCTATCGAGACCTACCGCCGCCAGCGTTTCCTGGAAGGCCTGCACAATGATTTTAAGGCTTTGCGAAGCGATCCCGAAGCCTGGCGGACGGAAAAAGAGGAAAGAGCCGCCTGGGATGCCGCTCTCGCAGACGGTGAAAAATCATGACGGCGAAAGGACCCGCCCGCGGGGAAATCTGGCTGGCCGACCTGAATCCCGTTCGGGGTCACGAACAGGCCGGAAAAAGGCCCTGTCTCATCGTCTCCGTCGATCTGTTCAATCAGAGCCCGGCGGGGCTGGTGATCGTTCTGCCCATATCCGCCAAAGACAAGGGAATCCGGACCCACGTGCAGATCGATCCCCCCGAGGCCGGGACCCGGGAAACCTGCTTCATCAAATGCGAGGATGTCCGCTCCATTTCCACGGAAAGACTGATCCGCCGCTGGGGATACGTGTCTTCCGGCACGGTGCAGGCGGTGGAGGACCGGCTCCGCATCCTGCTGGGGTTGTGACGGACCGCTGCATTTTGCGTCTGACGAATTCGAATGGATCGCAAGGAATACGCCCGCCTCTTCTAAACCACACATGTGGGACCTTGCAGAGCTGGAAAGGCTTGACCTGATCCTTCTGCTGGTCCGATTCAGCATCCGCGGGCTGGTCCGCCTGCCCCGCAACGAAGCGGAAGGCCAACGGTTGCTGGGAGACTATGGCCGGTTCGTAATGAAACGGGAGGAATGGATCCGGCGGGCGATCGGAGAGCGGACGGCGGATGAAGACCTGCATGATAAGATCTACGCTTCACTGATGCCGATGCTGCTGAACGCCCCCTGAGATGAACGCCGGACCATGTGATTGGATCGGCAAATACGGTTGTCCGAGACGCGAACAAACCGACAACAGAGATTCAACATCAAATACCGGGTTTATCCGGCTTTGAAAAGACCTTTCAGTTTATCCCGCGCGCTGCCCTTCCCTCCTCCCGCCCTCTGGCCCTCATTGGCGTCGCGAAAGCGGAACCAGTCACAGAAGTTGCCCCGGTCCTTGTCCAGGACGCGCTCGGCCTGGGGCTCCCGGCACTGGTTGTAGGCGCCGGGATCGTGGAACACGCAGTTCAGACAGCAGTGGAGGTCGGCGCCGCAGCCGGGACAGGCCTCCCGCCGGCCGATCTTTCCTTCCAGCGTGATTTCCCTGCGGCAACGATGGCAGATCCTCATGAGCAATTCCCTTCGATTCCGTTTCCTGAATTTCGAAGAAAGATGTGCCTTTCACAAACCCGTTTTCGCAGGTCACGCAGCGTCCGCCCGGCGCGGGATAAAGCCGGTGCGTCAGGACGCGGGCTCTTTGCGCCGCCCGTCCATCAGGTGGGTGACGGCGAGGACCGGGTGGCGGCGGATCATCCGCGGCCCGGCGTGCCGCATCACCGCGCGGATGCGCTCCCGCATGGCCGGCTTGTAGCAGTGGATGGTGCACCGGGAGCAGGCCGGCTTCTCTTCCCCGAAAGGGCACTTCTCCAGTCGCTTCAGGGCGTAGGCCAGAAGGTCCCGGCAGTCGGGGCAGAGGTCTTTCCGCGAGCCGTGCCGGTCCCGGCAGAAAATGCGGATCATCGCCTCCAGGGTCTTCTTTTCCCGTTCCATGCGGCGGGGCGGATCAGGCATGGATGCGGCTCCCGGCCTTCATGCTCATTCCTGCCCGCCGCCTTCCATGAGCGTCTTCCAGGTATGGCGCTCCAGGAAGGACCCGGCCACATTCGCCTCCATCTCCGCAAAGAGGGCCGGAGGCACGGCGAAGTGAGCGATCGTCAAGGCCAACATCCAGGCGCGGCCCCCCCGCATATTCATACGAACAACCCTGCAAAGGATTCGGGATCAGATAAGAGACAGAAACCGATTGACGCTTTGTTCAGATTTCTTCCCAGTCTTTCAAAGCTTGCGGCCCTTCCGGATCGTCCCGGCGATCCCAGTCCGGCCAGCCCGTCTCCTTGCGGCAGACCGCCGCCGCAGCCGCATCGGCCGAGTCATAATTGCAGAGCCACATCCCGCCGAGACAGAGTTCGACGCTCCCGGGATTGGCTTCATCGGCCCGAATCGTGAATGTGCCTGCCATCGATCGGTAAACGTATGCCATCTTCCCCTCTTGCCGGAAATCTTCTTTTTTCAGGTGAACTGGCCTCGCCATTCGGCGCGGCATGCCCTCCGGTCATCACTTGCCCGGCGGCCGAATGCGGATCCGAATTCATTCGTGCAAACGGACGTCTTATGGGATAATGATATCCCACGGAACAGGAATTGAGAAGCGGAAAAACACGCATCCGGGGCCTTGGCAGAAAAAACGGTTGACCCTGAAGAGAAAGGACGACATGCGGCTCATCTACCTGACGGATATGCACGACGCATTCAAGAACCTGGAACGACTCTTGAACGAGACGCATGCGGACATCTACCTGATCGGCGGCGATCTCATCTACTCGGTGTTTCCGTCACACGCCAAAGCCTGGAAGTTCATCGCGTTGCAGGAGTATTTTCAGAAAATCAGAAAGATGCAGGACCGGGAGGAGGATCTGTACACGATTGCCATAGATCTCCTGTCCGCGAATGCGGGTGGTGAAGACGGTCAGATTCGCCAGGCGGAAAACTATGTGAAGCTCAGCCAGGAGGCGCGGAAGCGTCTGCTGACCAAATACGATGCACTTGCCGAGACCTTCTCCAGGTTTTCGGAAAAGCAAATCATCGTCATTCCCGGAAACTACGACATGGATCTGGACCTCACTCCCCTCAAAGACCGGAATCTTCATCTCCGCTCCATGGAGTTTTGCGGCATGAAGATTTCCGGCTATGGAGGCGCCGCCGTCTCGACGCCGGGCGTGCCCGATCACCTCGGTGTCCAATTCAGGGAAGGCCCGCGCAAAGGGACCTTTTTTTCAGAACCGTACGAATTCTTCAAAAAGGAGAAGCCCGACATTTGCCTGCTGCACCAACCGCCCTATGGTTTTTTGGATACCCTGAAAGGTCAGGGAAGCGTCGGCAGTGTGGGGATCCGGAATTTCATCGACGAGGAGGCGCCGAAGGTCGTCTTCAGCGGCCATGTCCACGAAGCGTGGGGATGCCGTTACCGTCGAGGAACTTTTTTTCTGAACCCCTCTAATTTCGGCAAATATGTGGAGATCCATCAGGTCAAGAAAGGGGGATATTTCTTCGACCTGATCCTGGAATCCGGGGAGTTTCATGTCGCCACGCTCCGCAAACTGGACAGCCGTCAAATACTGGACCTGGCGGATTACATGCTCAGGGACGGCGAATTGAAAAAACTGGTCCTGGATGAATATCAGATCAACCGGCTGACGGGTCAGGCTCCGCGACAGAACCACATTCGCTCCGTTTCCCGGTTCAGAAGGGTGAAACAATTCTTCCTGAACTACGAAACGGAAGAATCCCGGCGCATGATCCGGGAATTGCGGGGCATCTATCGGGACATCGGGAGTCGTGGAATGCATGTCGCCTTCGATCTTCTGGGCTCCCTGAACTTCGGAATCGCGGATCGGGGCTCGGACATCGACCTCATCGTTTATCTGCGAGGAGAAGAATGCCTGGCCGATCCGAACGACGCCTGTTCCGTTCCGCAGCCCTTGAAGGCCGTTTTCGATGCGCTCCGGGACGGCCTCATGGAAATCGAGGTCTGCGACAGTCTCGATCTGGACAGGGTCGAAAAGGCCATCCGGAATGAGGATTCGAACGACACCCATCTTCAGCGTTTTGCCTTTTACCGATCCATCTGCCGCCCCGTAAATCTCAGACTGATCAAGGAAGTGGAGAGCCTGCTCCTCGATAAGCCTGCCTTCCGCAGAAAGCTTGCCGCCATGGTCCGCGAATATATCCGGATCATGATCAGTTCCTTCCGGCACATCTACTCGTTCAAAAAGTACCAGACGAGGCTGATCGAAAAAGGAATCCGAATGCCGACGGAAATATCGGATCATCTGGAAAAATATCTTCAGAAAGCCTGAATCCTCTGTCGGGGGCGTCTTCCGGGAAGAGAAAGCGAACCGTCCCCCCTCCATCCTTTTGGGTTTCAGACCGAAGTTCACGTCAAATGCTTCCTCATCCGAACGGCAAAACAATGTCGGCGATCGGAGCCGTAAAATTGACGGATCAGGTCATGCAATGTCCGGAAAACGTCACATCGAACGGATCACGGGAATATTCGGTTTCCGGTTGAGAACTTTTCAGGAATGTGCCAATCATGCCCCAGTCGGTCAAACTGATCGGAAAGGAAACACATCGCATGAGGGACTTGCCGGTCCTGCTGCTGCACAATCTCGACCCCGCCTGGCCTGCGAGTGACAGGGAAACGGCCCTTCGCGAGGCCGAACGTCTCGCGGCGGCGCTGGGCGAGCTGGGGCACCCGGTGGAGACGGTCGCCGTCCGCGATGCCGATCTGGCCGCCGGCCTGAGGAATTTCGATCCCGGCGCATGGATCGTTCTGAACTGGTGCGAGGAGCTGCCGGGAATTCCGCACAGCGATGCGCTGGTGGCGGAGGTCCTGGATCAAATGGGTTTTACCTACACGGGTGCCCCCTCGGACGTGCTCCGGCTGAGCTGGGAAAAGGCCTCCGTCAAGCGTCTGCTCGAGGCGCATGGTCTGCCCACGCCGGCATGGCGGATCTTCGAGCGGGCCGATCCCGGCGACTGGTCCCGTTTCCCCGCCATCGTGAAACCCGCGCATGAACACTGCAGCCTCGGCGTGAACACGGAAGCCGTCGTCCTGAACCGTGAGGAACTGCGCACCCGCGTTGCCTACATACTCGATGCGTTCAAACAGCCCGCACTGGTCGAGGACTTCATCGACGGACGCGAGTTTCATGTTTCCCTGTGGGGCAACGATCCGGTGGAGATGCTGCCGCCCGCCGAAATGGATTTCAGCCGCTTCGGCAACATCCGGGACCGCCTCTGCACCTACGATGCCAAGTTCCTTCCCGGTTCCCCTCATTACGAGGAAATCCTGCTCCGTCTTCCCGCCCCGCTGACCGAGCCGGAATCGGACCTGCTGATGTCCACCCTGCGGGCCGCCTTTCGCGCCCACCGCTGCCGCGACTTCGCCCGCATGGACGTCCGGCTGCGCGACGGCATCTTCTATATCCTCGACATCAACCCCAACGCGGACATCAGTTCGGATGCCAGCATGGCCTGCGCCGCGGAGGCGGTGGGCTATTCTTTCGGCGCCATGGGCAGGCGGCTGGTTTGTCTGGCCGCCGCCCGCCACCCCGTTTTCGGCCGCGGATCATACAGGGATGCAGAAATCCGACGTAAGAAACGGGATCCCGCCGGCTTCACGAAAAGCGGTCACGAAAGGCCTTGACAACTTTCTTTGTTTTATTAAATTAGGCGGAGGGAAACCACATCACGACAAGGAGGAACGACCATGCCCACTTACGATTACCAGTGCCAGGACTGCAAACGTAAATTCTCCGTCCAGCACAGCATCGCCGAGCATGATAAGGTCAAGGTCGGTTGCCCGAAGTGCAAAAGCAAGAAGGTCAAACAGCAGGTGTCTCCGTTCATCACCAAGACCAGCCGTAAGAGCTGACGGGCATTTTTCCCCAGAGACGCTGAGGCGTGGCGGACCATGGCCCCGCCAAGATCACTGGGCCGCTTCCAGAAAGCGGTCCAGCATTCCGGTCATCTCCGCATAGCGGGGATTGTAGGTCAGCCGGCGCAGTGTGTGTTTCTTCAGATTCTCCGCAGTGATCTCGCCCTGCCACGTCGACGGGTCGTGCAGGCAGGCCATCCGCTTCGCCCGGTCGGCCCGGTAATGCAGGCAGTACCGGTAGCCGCCGTTTTTTCCGTAATGCGCGTCCTCCGGCGGCATCAGGAGAGACACATGGGCAATATCGAGGATGTGCTGCTCCGGGTCGTGACCGTTGACGTGCAGGATCCGTCCATCCTTTTCCGTCCGGCCTTTCCCGTTCCCCTTTCCGTAGAGAATCAGGACGCTGTCGCGCGAGGTCGCGTAGAACCTGAAGACTTCGACCATTTTTCCGCTGTCCACGGAAATGTCGGCCTCGCTCAGGACGGCAAACACCGGCATGGTCAGCCGCCTGCCGGATGCAAAAGCGGCGTCGATTTCCCGGGTGAGCCGGTAAAGCTGGGCGCCGCCGTTCACGGCGAAGGATTCGTACTTCGCATAGTCCCGGTCGTCCTCCTCCCCCCCCAGCCAGTCCCGGAAGGTTTTCAGGAATTCCGCGGCGAATGCCCAGGAACTCCGGATGCCCACGGCGGGCGCGAACAGGACAAGGCCCCGAATGTCGGGATTCGCAAGCGCCTCGCGTACGCAGAGGGCGCCCCCGGTGGAAAATCCGCCCAGATAGAGCTTTTCGACATGCGGCTTGAGCTGGCGAATGCCGTATTCGACGGCTTGAATCCATTCCCGATGGCCGACCCGCAGGAGGTCGCCCGGAACCGTGCCGTGGCCGGGCAGGAGGACCGACCGGACGAGAAAACCCCTTGACCGGAGGTGCCGGCCGATGGGCCGGAGGAGGTAGGGAGAATCGGACAGCCCGTGAATCAGCAGGATGCCCCGCGGCCAGCGCCCATCCGCATTCCGGGAAAAGCGGCTTTCATCGGGCTTCAGTTCGAAAGGCATGTTGGCCTCCAGGATCCGGTGCCGGTTGAACTCGTTGATGTCCACACGGGCTCTTTCGATCATGCGGCCGGTTTCACGGAGGTAGGCGTCAAAGGGCACGTCCGGGTCGAAGGAAAACCGGCTGTTCAGGCCGGATTCCTGGAGCCGCGGGGGCAGCGTGGCGCATCCTGCGAGCGTGATGCAGACCGCGGCGAGAATGAACATCCTTCCCGGGATGGAATGTCTCATGGGATGCTCCTTGTTTTTTGTCGCGTTCGATCGTACTGGAAAGCACGGGTAAAATCAATCGCGAAGGCCCGACGCTGTGGCCCCCGGAAAAGCATTGGCGAGTGGCTTTTGGCGAGGGCCTGTGCTATTCTTCACTGGGCAGCGCCATCGATTGACCGCCGGAAACGAAGCTGATCCGTCATGAAAGCCATGATTCTGAAGCGCATTTCCCCTTTTCGGGAGAACAGCCGCCCGCTGGAGATGGCGGACGTTCCGGTTCCCGTTCCCGGGGATGGCGAAATCCTGATTCGGGTCGCCGCCTGCGGCGTCTGCCACACAGAGTTGGACGAGATCGAGGGCCGTACGCCGCCGCCTCAGTTCCCGGTCATCCCGGGCCATCAGGCGGTCGGCCGGGTCGCCGCTGTCGGAAATCATGCCACGGCGTACAAACCGGGCGACCGCGTCGGCGTCGGCTGGATTCACTCCGCCTGCGGCCGCTGCTCCTTCTGCACCGAAGGCAGGGAGAATCTCTGCCCCGACTTCAAGGCGACCGGTCGGGATCGGAACGGCGGCTATGGCGAGTACATGACCGTTCCGGAAGGTTCCGCCCACCCGGTCCCGGATATTTTCTCCGACGCGGAGGCGGCGCCTCTGCTGTGCGCCGGCGCCATCGGCTACCGCTCCCTCCGCCTGGCCGGCATTCGGGACGGGCAATCGCTCGGCCTCACCGGTTTCGGAGCTTCTGCACACCTGGTTCTCAAAATGGTCCGGCGGCTTTATCCGCAAACGGGCGTCTTCGTATTCGCGCGGAGCGAAAAGGAACGGCGCTTCGCCCGCGAACTGGGCGCCGTCTGGGCGGGCGGAACGGAGGATTCGCCGCCGGAAAAGCTCCACGCCGTCATCGACACCACCCCGGCCTGGAATCCCGTCGTGGCGGCGATGCGGAGCCTGACAAGCGGCGGGCGTCTGGTGATCAACGCCATCCGCAAGGAGGAAGCCGACCGGGAAGCCCTGCTCGGACTGGATTATGCCTCCCACCTCTGGCTCGAAAAAGAGATCAAGAGCGTCGCCAACGTGACGCGGTCGGATATTCGGGAGTGCCTGCGGCTGGCGGCCGACATTCCCATTCGGCCGCAGATTCAGACCTTCCCCCTGGCGGAAGCGAACCGCGCCCTTGCCGAACTGATGTCCGGCCAGATCCGGGGCGCTAAGGTGTTGACCCTTGACGGATGACGCCGGCTTCGATATTTTCAGGAACCGGAAAAGCAACCTTCGATGCCTTTTCCATGACCGGTTCGCCGGATCGAAGGCCGAAGCCCGCCTGCTCCTCTCGACAAATCACTTCACCCTGAATGCGATCCTCGAATGCCAGGGAATCTGCAACACCATGCCGGCAGGCCGGACCGGATATGGTCCAACGGAGAGGTCACAACGCTGATGCATTACTTCACTTATTGAATGATATATATTTGCATTTATTGATTATTACAGTTCATTGATTCCTGAGATTTCCAAAGCATAAGTGAAACGGATTCTTCCGGGCAAGCGCAGCGACGACAACTCGATCCAGACGGTCAGGAAGGACTGGACCGGTGACGGATTGTCAAAATCCTTTTTGATTGTAATTTTCATAATAATTTACTAAAAATAAAGTCAGAATTTCAACCGCCCCATTTCCGGAGCGATCGAATCAGAATTATGGCCCACGGAGGCTCATCCCGGATGAAGATGGGGAAGCGCCATCGTCACGGAGAGAGAAGAACGGATTCATGATCGAAGCAAATAAAACGAACCGGCAGGAACGGACCGGAGCCAGGAAAGGAAGGGAACCGCACGCCTTGCCCGACAGTGAGCAAAAGTACCACGAGATGCTCGACAGCATCGATGACGGCTATTACGAAGTGGACTTGGCGGGCAGGTTCACCTTTTTCAACGATACCCTCCCGAAATTGACGGGATACGCGACGAAAGAGCTGATGGGCGCCAATTACCGGATTCTCATGGACGACACCAATGCCGGGCAGGTGTTTCAGGCTTTTCACGAGGTTTACCGGACCGGCGCCCCGGCCAGACTTTTCGAATGGAAGATCACGACAAAGAGCGGCTCGCAGTTACACGTCCAGACATCCATTTTCCTGATCCGGGACCCGATGGGAAAACCGGTCGGCTTCCGGGGGCTCACCCGTGACATCACGGAAAAGAAAATCGCCGAAGAGCGCCTCCGGGAAAGCGAGGAGAAATTCCGGACGCTCGTGGAGAACCTGAACGACGTAATTTATAGTCTGGACGCCCAGAGCCGTTTTACCTATGTCAGCCCGTCGGTCGAGCGCGTGACCGGCTACGGCGCGGACGAGATGGTCGGCCAGCCCTTTTCCAAATTCGTTCCCGCGGAGGACATTCCGGCCCTGTATGAGTGGTTTGAAAAAGCCCTCGACAGCGGGACGAAAACCACCGAGCTGCGCGTAATGACCCGGGACGGACGGATCCTGATTATGCGCACGTCCGTCCGGCCCCTTCACGACAAAGATCAAGCTGCGGTGGGACTCGGCGGGCTGCTGACCGACATCACCGAATACAAGCTGCTGCAGGAGGAATTGCGGGCTCTCGCGGTAACCGATCCGATGACGGGCCTCTACAACCGCAGGGGATTCACCACGCTGGCGGAACAGCACATGCGGTCGTGCAGCCGGACCCGGATGAAGATGCTGCTCTTTTTCTGCGATCTGGATTACATGAAGATCATCAACGACGCCCTGGGCCACCTGGAGGGAGACCGGGCCATCATGGACGTCGCCCTGGTCCTGAAAAGAACTTTCCGGGAAGCGGATATCATCGCCCGGATCGGCGGCGACGAGTTTGCCATCCTTTCCCTCAATACCGCCGACATCGGTCCCGAATATCTTCTGAAGCGCCTGCAGCACCAATTCGACCGCCACAATGCGGAGGCAAACCGCTCATACCAGCTGCACATCAGCATCGGCTGGGCCTCATTCGACCCCGACAATCCCTGCACGCTCGATGACCTGATGACCCGCGCCGACACGGCCATGTACGAACAGAAAAAGCTCAAGCGTCTCTGATCCAACGCCAGGAAGGGTTTATGGCCAAATTAACCATGGACGAATGGCTGTCCCGGCTGGCAGACAATCGGCGCTTCATGGAAACGGTTACGTCGTTCCGGCGACTCCCGGCCATGGAAGGTCGATACGCCGCATTTCCGGGCTGGGTTCACCCCGGGCTCCGCCTCGTCCTCGAAAAGAGGGGCATCGGACAACTCTACAGCCACCAGGCCGAAGCGATCCAAAGGGCACGAAACGGGCGAAACGTGCTGCTGGTGACGCCCACGGCCAGCGGCAAGACACTGTGCTACAATCTGCCCGTGCTTCAGCGGATTCTCGAAGCGCCGGAGACTCGCGCCCTCTACCTGTTTCCCACCAAGGCCCTCGCCCAGGACCAAATGCATGAAGTGCATGACCTGATCCATGAGCTGGGCAGCGACATCCGGACCTACACCTACGACGGGGACACGCCGGATGACGCCCGTCAAGCCATTCGCAGGCAGGGCCATGTCGTAGTGACCAACCCGGACATGCTCCATGCGGGCATTCTGCCCCACCACACCAAATGGCAAAAGCTCTTCAGCAATCTGAAATACGTCGTTATCGACGAGTTGCATGTCTACCGGGGGATTTTCGGGTCTCACCTGACGAACGTCATCCGCCGACTCGTGCGAATCTGCCGCTTCTACGGCCAGGACCCGGTTTTCATCTGCTGTTCGGCGACCGTGGCCAATCCCGGCGAGCACGCGGAAAATCTGCTGGAAAGGCCGGTCGAAGTAATCGCGGAGAGCGGCGCCCCGGCGTCCGCCAAGGCTTTTGTTCTCTGCAACCCTCCCATCGTGAACCGTCAGCTCGGCATTCGGCAGTCCGCCCTGACCCTGGCCAGAAATCTGGCTGCAGACCTCATCGCCAACGCCATCCAGACCATCATTTTCACCACCAGCCGCCTGAACGTCGAGGTATTGACCAAATACCTGAAGGACCGTTTCCGCCGGGAAAAGCCCCTGGACACGAAATTCGTGACCGGATACCGGGGCGGCTATCTTCCCAACCTGCGGCGCCAGATCGAAGCAGGACTGCGACATCGCGAGGTCATGGGCGTGGTAAGCACCAATGCCCTGGAACTGGGTATCGACATCGGCGATCTGGAGGCCTGCATCATGGTGGGCTATCCGGGTTCCATCGCCAGCACCTGGCAGCAGGCCGGAAGGGTCGGACGTCGCACGGGACAGAGCTTCGCCGTCCTGATCGCCCGGAGCAGCCCCATGGACCAGTTCATTGTCGAGCATCCGGACTACTTCTTCTCCCGTTCGCCCGAGAACTGCCGAGTGAATCCGGACAATCTTCTCATCCTGCTTCATCATCTGAAAAGCGCGGCCTTCGAACTCCCCTTTGAAAAGGGCGAGCAATTCGGAAAGGAAAATCTGGAGGAACTTCTCGATTACCTCGAAGAAAAGGGGGTCTTGCACCGTGTAGCCGACCGCTGGCACTGGGCGGCGGAGAGCTACCCCGCCGATGAAATCAGCCTGCGGAGCGTCAATCCCGAAAACGTCGTGATCGTCGACGCCACGGAAGCGGGAAATCCTCAGGTCATTGCCGAGGTGGACTGGGACAGTGCCTTCACCACGGTCCACACGGACGCAATCTACATGGTCGAATCCCAGCAGTATCACGTGACGCGGCTGGATCTCGACGGGAAAAAAGCCTATGTCCGCAAGGTGGACACGGACTATTACACGGACGCCATGACGTATACGCATGTCCGGGTGATCGACACCTTCGGGACAAAGCGCAACCGGGAGACCATCGTCGAGCACGGCGAGGTCCAGGTCGTGCGCAAAGTCACCGGATATAAAAAAATCAAGTTCTACACCCTGGAAAATATCGGCTTCGGAGACGTCAATCTTCCCGAAAAGGACATGCACACGACCGGCTACTGGTTCACCATTCCGAAAGACCGGCTGATGGACATCCCCTGCACGCAGTCCGAACTGATCGACGGCCTGGCGGGTCTGGCTTACAGCCTGCATCATCTCGCGGCCATCCTGCTCATGGCGGACCCGCACGACATCGACCGCGCCATCGGCGACAAAAGCGGCGAGTGGTTTGTCCGCCAGGGCAAAGCCGTTCGGACCATCACGGCGGCGCCGGACGCCGCAGGCACGGCAATGGAAGGACCGTTTGCGCCGATGGTGGACGCATACGACCCGACCGTCTTTATTTTCGAGGCCTATCCGGGCGGCATCGGGTTTGCGGAGCTCCTGTTCGAGGAACACCAGCGGCTGCTGTCGTCGGCGCGCAACCTGATCGGCAATTGCCCCTGCCTTCAGGGCTGCCCGACCTGCGTGGGACCGACCCTGGAGGTGGGGTTGTCGTCAAAAGCCATCGCATTGGCTATCATCGACCGGATCCTGTAGCCGTCCCGGTCAGACGGCGAAAAGACGGGTTCGCGCTTTTTCGGAATTCAAAGCCGTCCGGCACGAACATCCCGTCCCGTTGCCGCAACCGCTAGGCAGAGTGTGCCATGACCGTAATCAAAAGAATCCACCGGCTGACCGGTGAATCGGGTCATCCGGGCCGGCCGGACCGCAGGAGCGAGATCGACGCACTCCGCGCACGAATGGAACGGATCCTGGAACGCCGGCCCCAATCACGGCCAGCCCTTGCCCCCATGCCGTACCAGCGAGAAGTGCGCCCGCTGACTGACTTCATCACAGGGAGGGAGGCCGCCACGCCCCATGGCCCTTGCTTCGTGGCGGACGGGCTCGCGGAGCCATCCACCCGCCATGGCGACCGGTCCATCGAATCCCTTTCAGGGATCAACATGGATGCCGCTTCCATTCTGGCCAATGACCCCTTCCTGCAGAATCATCTCCCGACGGACGGCCTGTTCCTCGATACGGAAACGACCGGACTGGCCGGCGGCAGCGGGACGCTGACGTTTCTGATCGGACTCGGCTGGTTTGAAGAGGGCGGTTTTGCGACTCGCCAGATCTTCATCCGGGATTTCGCCGAGGAGCGGGCGGCCCTTTCGATTCTGGCAACGATGGCCGAAAACAAAAGGTTTCTCGTGACTTTCAACGGAAAAAGCTTCGACGTGGGACTGCTGACCACGCGGTTTATCCTGAACCGCCTTCAAAATCCCCTGACCGGAATGCCCCACCTGGATCTGCTCTACCCGGCCCGGCGCCTGCTCGGGCACCGTCTCGAAAACTGCCGCCTCGTCACGATTGAGGAGGGCATCTTCGGCTTTTTTCGCCGGGGCGACATTCCGGGCAGCGAGATTCCGCAGCGCTATTTCGACTGGCTGAAACAGCGCGACGCTGGTCCGATCTCCGATGTTTTCGAACACAACCGCCTGGACGTCATTTCCCTGGCGGGACTGGCGGCCTGCCTGACGGAACGGATCGACGTCCCCGACGAACGGATCCACGCCGATCCCCGCGACGCGCTGGCCGCCGCCCGGCTCCTCAGCGAGCGCAAAAAAATCCCGAAGGCCCGGCGCCTGCTTGAAGGTGTCGCCGTTTCCGGACGGCAGGCCGCCGCTCGGGAAGCCAGACGGATGCTTTCGCTCATCCATAAAAGGGAACGCCGGTGGGAGGAGGCGGTCCGCCTCTGGCAGGAGATGCTCCGGGAGGACGACGGGGATCTGTTTGCACTCATCGAACTGGCCAAGTGGCTCGAACACCGGTGTTGCGATCCCGAGCGCGCCCTCACTCTGGTCCGTCACGCCCTTCACCGCGCCCCGGACGCAACGCCATTTGAAAAGCAGGCGGTGATCCATCGCCTGCTCCGGTTGGAAAAGCGTCTCCATCTGAAATGAAAGAGTGCACCCCGCTCAATTGACAAATCAGAATCCATGACTATATTACCGCAAAAAAGGAGACGGGATCTGTGATCAACACCTACAAATGCAAGAAAAAGGGTCATTTGATTGCGGAAACGTGTCAGGACGCGACCTGCGAATGGCGTCTGAAGAATGAATCGTTCCTCAACTGCACCTGGATTGCGTGCAATTTCGGGCCGTTCACACTGGAGGAGGTCGGCGAAATGATGGGGGTGACCCGGGAAAGAATCAGACAAATCGAGGCCAAAGCCCTCAAGAAGCTTCAGCACAAAAAACGGAGGGATCAGCTTCGGGACTTCGCGTCACCCGATAATGAATGGGAAATGCTGTAAGTCATTCCCCGCCTTTTTGCCTCCTTTTCTTCGTCTGCTCGATGAAGAAAAAATCGTTCATATGCTTTTTTCGCTCCGGCCTTGAAAAGAGATAGGCCGAAAAGCCGAATTCCATATCGAGCGCCGAGCTCGTGTCCAGTTGCGGCGCGACCAGAGATACCCGTTTAACCGCCTCTATGGCCTTGGCCGACCGCCTGGAAAGCTCCTGAGCCATGCTCATGGCCTCCGCCATGAATTGCTCCGGAGATGCAACCTTGTTGACCAGGCCGATTCGGAAGGCTTCTTTCGCCCCCAGCGGCTCCCCCAGCATCGCGATTTCTTTCGCCTTGACCATTCCCACAATCTGCCGCAGCGGATTGAAGAGGGGATTCAATCCGAATTTCAATTCGGGATGCCCGAAGATTGCGGACTCCGAAGCAATGATCAGGTCGCAGACGATGGCCAGGTTGAAGCCGCCGCCCAGCGCGATCCCGCCCACCGCGGCAATGACAGGCTTCGGACAGGAATAGATGCGCTTCAGATAGCGGACGATCGAGTTGAAGTAGTCATCGATTTCGTGGTCGGGAAGGACGGCCATCTCCTTGATATCCATGCCCGCCGAAAAGACATAATCGCCGCCGGTGAGGATGATGGCCCGGACGTCCACATCGGTTTCCAGCCGGATAAAGCAGTCCTCCAGCTCCTTTCGCATCGTTCCGGAAAGAGCGTTCATTTCATTGGGACGGTTCAGGGCGACAACGGCATATCCCGGCTTTTTTTCAATGAGGATCGTCTTGTAATTCATCATGACAAAGGCTCGTAGAGATAATGGACCCCCTGTTGAAATCGGCTGCCCTCCTTCGTCAATTCCCCGACGAGTGTGGATGCCGCCTTTTCCAGCAGCAGTTCCCAGTAGGTGACTTTTTTCCTGGTGGGATAGACCAGCTCCGGAGCGCCCTTGATCCCGGCGAGCTTGCCGGCCAGTCGCACGGCATGACCCATATCCCCGAGATCGTCCACCAGCCCTACTTTCTGGGCCTGCCTGCCCGTAAAAACGCGCCCGTCGGCAAGCTGCTTCAAGGCATCCCGGGGAATTTTCCGGTCTCTGGAAATAACTTCCAGCAACTGATCGTAGGTGTCGTCCACCAGTTCCTGGATCAGGACCTGCTCCTCACCCGTCATGGGCCGCACCGGCGATCCGATGTCCTTGAACTTGCCGCTCTTGACCACCGAGGATTTCAGCCCGATCTTTTCCATGAGCGACTCGACATTGGCAAAATGCATGATGGCCGATATGCTGCCCGTGATGGTGCCCGGGTTCGCCACGATTTTGTCGGCCGCGCAGGCGACCAGGTATCCCCCCGAAGCGGCCACGGAGCCCATGGAGACAACCACCTTTTTCTTCTTTTTCAATTCCGACAGCGAGGCATAGATCTCCTGCGATGCAGCCACGCCGCCGCCGGGCGAATCGATCCGGACGACGACAGCCTTGATTCCGTCATCGCGACCGAATTCCTCCGCCTGCCGCGCGAACTCCTGCGAACTCCGCAGAACCCCCTCCACGGTCAGCACGCCGACGGAGTCGGCCAGGGGCAAAGACCGCTTGCCGGTAAAAATGCCCAGGAAATAGGCCAACAGAAAAAAAATGAAAAAAACCAGAAGAAGCAACAGAAGACCGAAAATGACAGGATGTCTTCTCATGATCCCTTGATGTCGCCGATCTTGACATCCGCCAGCGCCTTGCCCAGGTTGGAACCCACATGCTCCCGGTTGTTCAGATAGGAATGGACGGAAGGCCCTTCTTCCGGGGACGGACCTTCCAAATCCTTGACGCTGAGTCTGATTTTCCTGCTTTTCAGATCCAGATTCTTGATTACCGCCGATATCGTGTCGCCCACGGCAAACAGATCGGAGGACGACTTGACCCTCCTCTGGCTGATTTCAGAAATATGAACCAGGCCTTCGATCCCTTCCTCCAACTCGACAAAAACCCCGAAATCGGTGAGGTTGGTCACTTTGCCCGTAACCACGGTGCCGGGTTTGTACTTCCGGTCCAGGTCATCCCAGGGATTCTTCTCGAT
This sequence comes from uncultured Syntrophaceae bacterium, assembly GCA_964460245.1. GTDB lineage: Bacteria > Desulfobacterota > Syntrophia > Syntrophales > Fen-1087 > JAXDBM01. The sequence goes on from CAYWTL010000023.1 coordinate 22,684, forward strand.
CTGCTTGATGCCCAGTGAGAACTTCTCGTGTTCGACATCGATGTTCAGCACCATGGCTTCGATTTCCTGACCTTTCTTGAAGTGCTCCGAAGGGTGCTTCACCCGCTGCCGCCAGGAAATGTCGGACATGTGTATCAGGCCGTCGATTCCGTCTTCGATCCCCACAAAAATTCCGAAGTTCGTAATGTTCCGGATCACGCCCCGGACGATGCTGCCTTCCGGGTATTTGTCTTTGATCGTCTCCCACGGATTTTGCGTGGTCTGCTTCAGCCCCAGGGAGATCCGCTTGGCGCCCGGATTCACATCCAGGATCATCACGTTGATCTGATCCCCCAGGTTCAGAACCTTGGAGGGATGCTTGATTTCGCGGGTCCAGAACATTTCCGAAATATGAATCAATCCCTCCACGCCCTGCTCCAGTTCTACGAACACGCCGTAGTCCGTGACGTTTACGACCTGTCCCGGGACAATGGATCCCACGGGATACCGCTCCATGATGGTTTCCCAGGGATTGTTGATCAGCTGCTTGAGACCCAGCGCGACACGCTCCTTCTCCCGATCGAAGGAAATCACCTTGACCTGTATCCGGTCCCCTTTTGTAAACTTATCCGCGGGGCGGGTAATCCGGCCCCAAGAGATATCGGTGACATGCAGCAGCCCGTCCACGCCACCCAGATCGATAAAGACACCGTAATCGGTTATGTTCTTGATGACCCCCTCGACCATTTTCCCCACTTCCAGCCGCTCCAGGGTTTCCCGCTTTTCCGCTTCCCGCTCGCGTTCCAAAATGGATCGTCGCGACAACACGACATTGTTTCTTTTCCGGTCGTATTTGATGACATTGAACATCATGACCTGGCCGACAAAACGTTCCAGATCCCGGACCGGTCGAATATCGACCTGAGAACCGGGAAGGAACGCCGTAATCCCGATGTCCACGGACAGTCCGCCCTTTACCCGCTCCACGACGGTTCCCCGAATGGCCGCATTCTCTTCGCTGGCCTTTTTGACATCGTCCCAGATTTTGATTTTCGCGGCCTTGTCCCGGGACAAAACGAGGTTGCCGTCGCCATCCCGCCGGTCGACAAGGATTTCAATTTCATCGCCGACGGCGACGGTCAGATTCCCCTCGTCGTTTTTCAACTCTCGGATGGGTATGTATCCTTCCGTTTTCCAGCCGACATCGACCATGACGTTATCGGCATTGATCTGCACGACTTTTCCGGTGACGACCGCCCCCAGCTGCACGTTTTGCAGGCTCTGCTCGTAGAGTTCCTTGAACCCCAAAGCTTCTTCCCTGCCCGGCGCCGGTTGACCGGCCCCCGCCTCCGGCAGGAATGAGCTCTTTTCCTCCTGATGGGAATCCTGTTCCGACATTAAGTTACCATTGTTAACCATTGAACCGTTACCCCCCCCCTGAAAAGTTGAATATCCTCGGACAATTCGATTTTTCTATCACAATAAAACCCGAATTTCAAGCGGATTGAACGGGTCATGTATCGGACCGCCCGTTTCTCAGGACGGACAGGATTCGTGCAACAACCGCTTCCGCAGACAGATGGGTCGAATCGATCACGACGGCATCCGCAGGCACCCGAAGCGGGGAAACTTTTCGTTCGCGGTCCTGACGGTCACGCGCGGCCAGGTCACGCCGGACGATCCGATACGAGACTTGATCTCCCCGTGCCAGGATTTCCCGGCACCTCCTTTCGACCCGTTCATCCGCGCTGGCATCCAGAAAAAATTTGAAATCCGCATCCGGAAATACCACCGTGCCCATGTCCCTGCCTTCGGCGACGACTCCTCCCCCTTTTCCCGCGTCGCGCTGGACGGCAAGCAGCCGCTCCCGTACCGGAGCCATGGCCGACAAGGTTGATGCCAGCAGTCCCACTGGCTCGCTGCGAATCCGATCCGTAACGTCTTCGCCGTCCACGAAGATCCGCATGGAGTCCGCTTCGCATTTCAGGGTGAGGCGGATCCGGGCGCACAGATCGGTGATCCCGCCTTCGTCCTCCGCCGCAAGCCCGTCCCGAATGCAGCGGTATGCCAGCGCCCGGTAAAGGGCGCCGGTCTCCAGGCAGGCGTAGGAAAGTTTTTCGGCAAGGATTCGGGCCACCGTGCTTTTGCCGGCGCCCGCCGGTCCGTCGATCGTAATGAGCAGCCCTTTTGGGGAAAACGCTCCTTTTTCCCCTTTTTTCCGGAACCGCGCCGCCAGGAGTCCGTCCCCCCGCCAGAGCCAGCAGCTGTCGATGATCATGGCCCCTTCCATTTCGGGTTTCCGGACCGGGTCGCCCGGCTTTTTCCGGCTGTAATGGGTCCACAGCCCCTGAATTGCAGCGGAACTCATGGCCAGGATCAGATGGGTCAGGTGCAGGCACCCTGCCGTCTTTGCCAGAAGACGCCGGACTTCGTTCGTGAATCCCGGCCTGATTCGAAGTCCGATGAGCCTCCTCACGGATTCCGAAATCTCCCGGCATTCGGTGACGGGCACAACCGGCATTTCCGCATCGGCGGCAAGGATCGTCAGTTCCGGCAGGGAAAGCCGCAGGCGAATGATCATTCGGTGGATCACGCCGGGGCCGCGCGATTCGTTCGCCGAATAGAGGAAAAAGGGAAACAGGCGCTCGTCGGCCAGCGATCCTTCCACCAGGATCGTCCCTTCCCCCGTCTCGTAACAGCGGACCGAGATATCCCTTGTGTGAATCAGTTCTTTCATATAAAAGGCAGATTCGACATGCACATAACACAATCCCCCTTGAAAAGCACAAACCTATTTTGCGGCATTCATGTTCAGCGAACTGACGGGAGGGAATCGAGTCATGAACCCGTTTCAACGCACAAAGCCCGGAATGCCGGCTTCGAACAGGGCCGCAGCCCGTTTTGCGCTCTGGATGCTGATCCTGTTTTTCGGCCTTTGCATGCCTGCTCCCGCTTCCGGCGCTTTCACCATCGAGGATGAAAAAAAGGCGGGGAGGGAATTCCACGACAAGCTGGCCAAGCATGGATATCTGGAATCGAATCAGACAGCGGCGGCGTATCTCACGCGCATCGGAAACCTGGTTCTCGCAAACAGCCGCAAAGCCCCCTTCGATTTCCGCTTTTTCGTCGTGAAGAGCTCCGCCGTCAACGCCTTTGCGACGCCGGGCGGCTATGTATACATCAACACCGGACTGATCCGTCTCGTGGAAACGGAAGCCGAGCTGGCGGGCGTCCTGGCCCATGAAATCGCACATGCGAACGCGCGGCACATTGCCGCCATTTTGGACAAATCGCAGAAAGTTTCCATCGCTTCGCTGGCAGCCATTCTCGCCGGCGCGCTGCTCGGCGGCGGCGGTCAGGGAACGGCCGCGGTCGCCGCCTTTTCCACGGCCGCCGCCACTCACCTGACCCTGCAGTACAGCCGAGAACACGAGGAGGAGGCGGACCGGCTGGGCATGGTTTACCTGGTCCAGTCCGGGTACGACGGCAAGGCCATGCTCGATTTTCTCCGGATCATGCGGCGCTATGAATTCTATTCCAACACCGTCCCGTCCTACTTCCTGACCCACCCGGGAACGGACGAGCGGATCCGCTATCTGGACGGGCTGCTGCAGACCACTTACCGGCAGCGGGGAAAGGATTCGCTCGTGGGCGGATTGAAGCGGATCCAGGCGATGCTCGTTCTGGAAAACAAGAACCTGGATCACGTCCTTCGGGAATACGAGCAGGCCACGAAGAAGGACCCCGATGACGTGGATGCCCTTTTCGGTCTTGCCCTCATCCAGGAAAAGATCGGTCTCATGCCCCAATCACTGGAAAACTTCAAGCGGGCCCTACAGCTCGCCCCTGCCGATGAGGACATTCTGCTTCACACCGGCATCAGTTGCTTCAAAGCCGGCCGGCCCGCAGAGGCCGTCGGGCTGCTGCAGAAGGTTCTGAACCTGAATGAAAGCAACGAAATCGCCCTGATTCATCTGGCCAAATCCTATGAGGCCATGGGTGATTTCGCATCCACACTCAAAATCTACGGCCGTCTGAATCCGGATAAGATCACCGATGAGGACCTCCATTACAACATGGCCGTGGCATACGGACGGACCGGCGATCCCGGAAACTCGCACTACCACTTCGGCGTTTACTTCAAGAAAAAGAAGAAAAGGGAAAGCGCCCTCTTTCATTTCCAAGCCGCGCTGCCTCATTTTCCGAAAGGCAGTGAAAGACGGCGGAGCATTGAGAAGGAAATCAGTTCGCTGAGCAAACCAGCAGATCGAAGTCCAGATGATCGACCTGCCGCGGATCCAGCTCCTTCAAAGCATAGTCGAGATAAATCCGTTCCCGGATGAACAGATCGAAAAGATTTGCGTCGAGGTGCCGGTCTTTCACCATGTCCCGCATGATGGTCATCGCTTCGGAAAGCTTTTTCCCCTTCTTGTAGGGGCGGTCTTTGGCCGTGATCGCCTCGAAAACATCCGCCAGGGTCAGGATGCGAACCTGGAGCGGGATCTGTTCGTCCCTGAGGCCCAGGGGATAGCCCGTACCGTCGAGTTTCTCGTGATGACCGGCCGCATAATCCGCCACGTGACTCAATTTTCTCGGGAAGGGAAGCCGGGAGAGCATCTTGTAGGTCACGGTAGCGTGATTGTCGATAACCTTCTTCTCCTCGTCCGTGATCGTCCCCCGCCGGATGCTCAGGTTTTTCAGCTCCTCCTCGCTGAGAAGGGGGCGCCATTGATTCCCCATCCGCCACTTCCGTTCCGCAATGATTCGCAGACGGGCAATCTGGTCCTCGCTCAGGCATTCATCGCCCATGTTGATGTTGACGAGGAATTCGTAGTCCTCCTCCAGCGTTTCAAAAGGCTGGTCCGGCTGGGGATCGGGCAAGGCGGATTTCAGCTCCTTTCCCGCAACGCGGTTCCGGGTCAGCATGACGATTTCCCGGTCCCGCTTGAGCACCTCGAAACGCATTTTCAGGAGTGCCAGGCGATCGAATATCGTTTCAAGTTTGGTCGCCTTGTCGATGATGTATTCCGGTGTCGTGATTTTCCCCACATCATGCAGCCAGGCGGCCAGACGAAGCTCCTTCATCTGGTGTTCGTCAAAGATAACATCCGCGAACGGCCCTTCCCGGGTTTCGTTGATTTTGAGGGCGATGGCCATGGTCAGCTCGGCGACCCGCCGAATGTGACCACCCGTGTAGGGCGATTTCTCGTCGATGGCGGCGGCTACGGTCTTGATGAACGACTCCAGCAGCGTCTCAAGTTCATGGATCAACCGGTGGTTCGTCAGGGCGACCGCAGCCTGCGATGCCAGCGATTCCGTGATGCCCTTACTTTCGCCGGAAAAGGGGATGACCCTCCCTGTCGCCCGATCCCGAGCATTGAGCAACTGCAGCACCCCGATAATGTCGTTTTCATGATTTCGCATGGGTGCCACGAGCATGGATCGGGACCGGTAACCGGTCGACTGGTCGAACTGCCGGGTGCCTTCGAAGTTGAAGCCTTCCGTGTGATAGACATCGGGAATGTTGACGACTTCACCGGAGATGGCCGCATAGGCGGAAACATTGGCATGGTTGGGGTGGCCCTTCTCGTCCCGAAGGGGGACCGGCGGCCATGTGATCTTCCCGCCCGTTCCGCCCATTCGGATTTTCAAGGTCTCGCTCTGCACAATGGCAAACTGAAGGGCGGTTTCATCGTCGGAAAGAATGTAGAGCGTACCGCCGTCGGCATGGGTGATCAGGCGGGCCTCGTCGACAATCATTTCGAGAAGGGAATCCAGGTTCTTCTCGGAGGAGAGGGCTGCCCCGATCTGGGTGATCCGCTTGATCTTGTCGATTTGATCCTGTCTGCGGGCCATGGCGACCGATCACTGGTGGCGAATATTCAGTAGCATGGGTAAGATCTCTGCACCCCTTTTCAAGCGCCGAACTTCTCCAGGCGCTTCGCATGGGCCAGGGCCAGTCCCATCAGGTGGACCATGGGCATCCGCCCCAGGCCGCCCTGAATGCAGTCCCGCTCCCCGAACCGCGCCACCGGATCGGGGCGGCAGGTGTCGGCGTACAGCAGCACCGGTACCGGATGCCAGCTGTGCGAGGCCATTGCGGCGGGGGTCGAGTGATCCCCGGTGACGACCAGAACGTCGGGCCTCAAACCCATCACCAGCGGGACCAGACTGTCCACTTCCTCGATGACCCTCACCTTTGCGTCGAAGCTTCCGTCTTCGCCCCGGGAGTCCGTCGGCTTGATATGAACGAAAAAGAAATCGTATTTCTTATAATTGGACCGCAGGGCCTCGATTTCCGCCTTGATGGTATCCGTGGGTGCTGCGACCTCCATTCCCAGCAGCCGGGCGATGCCCCGGTACATGGGATAGCTGGCGATTGCCAGGGCATTCAAGCCGAAGCGCTCCCGAAGGGGCGGGTACTTGCGGTAGCGGGCATAGCCCCGGAGGAGGATCATGTTGGCCTTTTCTTCATCGGCCAGCACGGCACGGGACTTTTCGATCACCCCGGAAAAAAGGGCGGCCGTGTTTTCCGCTTCCGGAATCAGGGCCTGCGGTGGAAGGGGCGGCACGTCCGTCTGTTGGGGATCCGTTTCCGCGATCTCCTCCCTGAGGCCTTCCCCTCGGAGCACGAGCAGGGCGCGGTGTTCCCGGACGGGCCGGAAAATGACCTCAATGCCTTTTTCGAAGCGGATCTGTTCCTGCAGTTTCCGGCAAATCCGCTGATTGGTCTCGTTGTCGATGCGACCGGCGCGGCGGTCGCTGATCCGGCCTTCCCGGTCCATCGTGGCAAAGTTGATCCGCACCAGCAGGTCCTTTTCCGTCATGGGAAAATCAATGCCGGCTCCCTCCAGGATGCCCCGGCCGATGTTGTTCCGGACCGGGTCATAGCCGAAAAGCGCGAAATGGGCCGGTCCGCTGCCCGGTGTGATTCCGTAGCCCACGGGATCCAGAAGACCGCAGACGGACTGCCCGGCCAGCAGGTCCAGGTTGGGGGTAAGGGCCGCCTCCAGCTCCGTTTCGTTCCTGCCCGACACGGGCAGGCCGCCCAGGCCGTCCATGACGAGGAAAATGATTTTGGTGCTGTTCGGGGCGATCAGTGTGTCGATGAGTTCGGGGTGCATGGCTGAGCCTTCCACGGGTATTTGCGACGCTCTCAGGTGTTGCATACCGTTTCCGCCGCGAAAGAAGCAAGCATTCTTTTCACGCCCTGCCCGCAAGCGCCGCACAAACTGCAGGGGCGGGTGAAAACCCGCCCCTGTGATCGTTGTTTATAAATAAGGTATTACCGGGCGCCGAGCAGCTTGCGCGCGATCACCACCCTCTGAATTTCGTTGGTACCCTCGTAGATCTGGCAGATCTTGGCATCCCGCATGTGCCGCTCCGCCGGGTACTCCTTGCAGTATCCGTAGCCGCCGAAGATCTGGACGCCCTCGATGGCGGCCTTCATGGCCACGTCGGAGGCGTACATCTTGGCCATGGCCGACTCCTTCTCGTAGTCCAGGTGGTTGTCCTCCATCCACGCGGCTTTCAAAAGCAGTAGTTCTGCTGCCTCCAGCTCCGTCGCCATATCGGCCAGTTTGAACTGGATGGCCTGGTTGCTGACGATGGGCTTGCCGAACTGCACGCGCTCCTTGGCGTAGTTCAGCGCGTCTTCGAGGGCGGCCTTGCCGATTCCGCAGGCCTGTGATCCGATGCCGATCCGGCCGCAGTCGAGACCCATCAGCATCTGCT
>CAYWTL010000024.1:0-29916 GCA_964460245.1 uncultured Syntrophaceae bacterium
TCGGCGGACGACCCTTCCCTGCACAGTTCGCAGAACGAGCAGGACAACCGGAATTATGCGAAATTCGCCAAAGTTCCCATGCTGGAGCCGGCCGACTCGAATGAGGCGAAGCGGTTCGTCAAGCTGGCCTTCGAAATCAGCGAGAAATTCGACACGCCCGTGTTCCTGCGGCCCACGACGCGCGTCGCTCATTCCAAGTCCGTTGTCGACACGGAAGAGCCGATGGCGTTGGAGGACCGGACGGCCATTCAAATCAACGCCGCCAAATACGTCATGGTCCCTATCAACGCCCGCACCCGCCGCGCGGAGGTCGAAAAGCGGTCCATCGCCCTTCAGGAATTCGCAGAAACCTTTTCCGAAAATCGAATGGAAATCAACGGCACGGAGGCCGGGATCATCACGGCGGGCATCCCCTATCATTACGCCAAGGATGTCTTTCCCGACTATTCCTACCTGAAACTGGGCATGGTCCACCCCTTGCCGGCCCGGATGATCCGTGAATTCGCGTCCCGGGTGAAAAAGGTCTATGTGGTCGAGGAGCTGGACCCCTTCATCGAGGAGCAGGTCCGGGCCATGGGAATCGCCGTCACCGGAAAAGAGGTCTTTCCCTACACCAATGAATTCGATCCCGGCGTAATCGAGAAGGCCATTCGCGGCAAGACCGGAAAAGCGCCGAGCCTGCCAGCCGTCGCCATCCCGCCGCGGCCGCCCAACCTCTGTCCGGGCTGCCCGCATCGCGGGCTCTTTTATGTCCTGGGAAAATTGAAGGCCTTCGTGACGGGCGACATCGGCTGCTACACGCTGTCCTACATGAAGCCGCTGGAAGGCCTGCACTCCTGTGTCTGCATGGGGGCCAGCGTCGGCATGGCTCACGGCATGAGCAAGGCCCTGAAGGAGAAGGGAAAGGGAAAAGTGGTCGGCGTGATCGGCGACTCCACGTTCATTCATTCCGGAATCACGCCGCTCCTGAACATGGCCTACAACAAGGGCGATGCCGTCATCGTCATTGCGGACAATCGGACCACGGCCATGACGGGCATGCAGGAACACCCGGCAACCGGCTTCACCCTTCAGGGCGAACCGACCGGTCAACTGAATTTTGCGGAACTGGCGACCGCTCTCGGCGTCAAAAGCGTCCGCACCATCGATCCCTACGACATCAAACAGACGCGGGCCGTCATGAAAGAGGAACTGGCCAGACCGGGCGCCTCGGTGGTGATTGCCAACCGGTCCTGTGTCCTGTTCAAGAGGCACCAGACCGGACTGCAGCACCCCCTTCGCGTGAATCCCGAAAAGTGCATCGGCTGCAAGGTCTGCCTCGGCCTCGGCTGCCCGCCGATTTCCTGGAGGAAGTTCGAGGACATGCCGGAAAGCGAGATCCGGAAGAACGCAAAGAAGCAGGATGGCCATTCCGTCATCGACCGGAACCTGTGCAACGGCTGCACGGTCTGCCGGCAGCTCTGCAAGGCCGGCGCCATCGAAGAGGAGGATCAGGCTCATGAATGACGGGGTTCGAAGCATCCTGCTGGCCGGCGTCGGCGGCCAGGGCATCCTGCGGGCGAGCGACATCCTCTGTCTGGCTTTCATGGAAGCCGGCCTGGATGTGAAAAAGAGCGAGGTGCACGGCATGGCCCAGCGGGGCGGCTGCGTCACCAGCCATGTCCGGTACGGGCGCAGGGTTCACTCGCCGATCGAGAAAAAGGGCGATGTGGATATTCTGGTGTCCTTTGAACAGCTTGAGGCCCTGCGCTACCTGGACTATCTGAAACCGGACGCGTCGATCATCGTCAACGAAGAGGAGATCTACCCGCCGTCGGTCAATCTCGGCGACGCGAAATACCCCGACCATATCGGTGAAACGATCAGCCGCCACTTCAAAACGGTCAAAATGGTCGACGGCCCCGGCATTGCGCGCGCGGCCGGAAACATCCGGACCGTCAACACGGCGCTGCTCGGCGTCCTGGCCAATTTTCTCGACATCCGGGATAATGTCTGGGAAAAGGTCCTGCGGGAGGCTTTTCCGGAAAAAGCGCTGAAGGCAAACCTGGAGGCTTTCCGTCTCGGCCGGTCAGCCTGACCATTCATTTTGTGCAAAACCTTCCGTCACGCTCGAAATGGGCTCGACTGTTGCATCAACGCCCCGCATTTTTCGTTTTTTTCAAAAATGTCGGGGGAGGGGGGTCACAAACATCAATGATTTCAATTCATATCGCATGTCAGATCTTGACATTTTCGAATTGATGGGTATTTTTCAACCAAAATCTCAGAAAATTTGAACATTTCCGAGGAGTCCAATGGCAGAAGATTACTACAAGACTCTGGGCGTGGAAAAAAGCGCGACCGAAGATGAAATCAAGAAAGCCTACCGAAAGCTCGCCATGAAGTTCCATCCCGACCGCAACCCCGGGAACAAGCAGGCTGAAGAAAAATTCAAGAAGATCAGCGAAGCCTACGCAGTCCTCAGCGATCAGGAAAAACGCAAGCAATACGAAAGTTTCGGATCGGATGCCTTCCGGCAGCGGTACAGCCAGGAAGACATTTTCAGGAATTTCGATCTGAACGACATCCTGAGAGAATTCGGATTCGGGGGTTTCGGGGGCGGCAGAACGACCACCCGCACATACACCACCGGAGGCCGTGGCGGACGCACCTATACCACCCACGGCCAGGGTGAAAGCGACGATCCCTTTGCCGATCTTTTCGGAGGGGGCCGGCAGTACAGCCAGATGCCTCGAAAAGGCCAGGACATCGAGTATAACCTTTCGATTACATTGGAAGAATCTGTGTTCGGGGCGGAAAAGAAGCTGGCCCTGCAGAAAGAGGACCGCATCGAGGAGATCAACATCAAGATCCCGCCCGGGATCAGCAGCGGCAAGAAGCTGCGCTTGGCCGGCAAGGGCTCGCCGGGCTTCAATCAGGGTCCGCAGGGGGATCTTTACCTGAATATCACGGTCCAGCCGCATCCGATCTTCGCACGCGACGGAAACGACATCCATGTGGAAAAGTCGGTCCGATTTTCACAGGCGGTCCTGGGAAGCAGCATCGACGTTCCGACGATCGACGGAACGATGAAGCGGATAAAAATCCCGGCCGGAACCCAGAACAACACCAAGATCCGGATGAAGGGTTTCGGTGTGCCCATTTTAAAGGGCGGCGGCAAGGGAGACCAGTTCGTGAAAATATCCATTGACGTCCCGAAGAGGCTCTCGGACAAGCAGGCGCAGCTCGTCAAGAAACTGAGTGAGGAGGGTCTATAACAACGGATTGATTGTTGAAGTCCGGATTTTACCGGAAATGTAAATGTCGCATAAGATATGTTATGTAAACTTTATGCCGGAACAGCCATGACCGGCATCTTCAAACCAGTTCCATTTTCCCCCAGACTCCCAGCTCCGCTTCCATGATAATTAAAATCCCGAGCACGCCACTGATTCCGGATCCCGCCTGAATCGCCTTTCGAATGTCAGCTTTTGTTTTGCTGAGATTGCCGATGGCCGTCGCGGCCGCGTCTGCAAGGACCGCTGAACGGCATTTCACGCAGACCGCATCCGCCCTGCCGAGGCTCAACGAGGGCCCGACTGTTGCTGACGACGTACAGATCCCCAAGGGCATTTCAGACGGGTGCACTCTCAAGGCGATCTTCTCGCTGAGAGGCGAATCTCCGGCGAAAATGCCGACAGTAATATCTCTGAATGTATTCAAATAGATATCCCCTCCATTCTCAACAATTACATTATGGTTTTGCAGGAGAAGATCCCGGCCCACATGTTCCGCAACGGCCCCGGCGACGGAGGCCATGGGACCGACGCCGGTTAAACCGGAGACCTTGAGCATATCCCTGACGATGTCCGGCGCCAAATGATCCTCTTCAAGCGGCGTAAGGGATGTCAAAAAATCGGGGTGGATTCGGATGTACGATTCGAGATGGCCACGGTGTTTGTGAACCGATTGAAGCGCCGCCTCCGTCAGGTCGGTGTCCGAACTGATACAAAGGTCGGTCTCACGGACTTTTACCTGGTATGACACCAGATCATGCCGGAAGACCTTGTTGCGGTAGGTTCTTTCGGTGAATCCCGTTCCCATGGATGGATGAGGGTTGTTTCAGATGAACCGGGTGGCGCCGGCCCCAAGGATCCGGTCGGCTTCTTTCTTCAGCAGACCGGAGGGTTCCACCCTGCAGTTCGCGCCCAGATAGACGATCGTCCGGCTTTGTTCGTTCATGAGTTCGATGTATCCGTCGGTTTTCCCGCCATGCTCTACCAGGAGCCGCTTGAGCGCATCCAGGGAGTCGAAGGTCAAGCGTCCGGCATCGAAGCGGAAATGCACGGCGCGGGGCGGCTGATCGATGGCATTGGCGAGCGTTTCGATTTCCGCGGCGATGATCTTGACGTCTTTTGCCCTTCCGCCGTTGAAATTGTGCGGATCTCCGGCGGTCACATCTTCCTCGGAGACATCGGCAACGCCCCGAATGATGACGGGATCATCGGCGTGCAGCAGGGAGTAGGCCTTTTTGTAGACGTCGGCGAAAAAGATTGACGTGAGGGAGCCCTTCAGGTCTTCAAGCGTGACATAGGCCATGATGTCTTTTTTCTTGGTCTTGACTTCCCGAATGTTGCTGACAATGCCGCAGACGGAGACTTCATCCTTGTCGTTTTTGTCCAGGATGGTCTCCGCGTCCGCATTCGTCACAAGGGAAAGCCGGCCCGAAAATCTGGAAAGGGGGTGGCCTGTGACATAGAAGCCGAGCGTTTCCTTTTCATAGGCGAGCAGTTCCTTGTGATCCCACTCCGGGGTGTCGGGAAGGAAAGAGGGTCGCGGCGGGCCGTTCGCTTCTTGGCGCTGATCCAGATGATCGAAGATGCTGCCCTGCCCGCTGCTCTTTTCCCTGCGAAGACGCTGGGCCAGTTCCATGGTTTCCTCATAGGAGGCCATCAGATGGCTTCTCCTGTGCCCGAGGGAATCGAAGGCTCCGCATTTGATCAGGCTTTCGACGACACGCTTGTTGATTTTCCGCGGGTCGATCTGTCCGCAGAAATGATCGAACGATTGAAATTTCCCCTGACGGTTCCGGGCTTCGATGATGGCGTCAATGGCGCCGACGCCGACATTTTTGACCGCGGCGAGGCCGAAGCGGATGTGGGCGCCGGACACGCTGAAATCCCGCAGTGATTCATTGATGTCCGGGGGCAGGACGCTGATGCCCATCTCCTTGCAGCCGGCGATGTGCTTGATGATTTTGTCGCGGTTGTCCTTTTCACTGGTCAGAAGAGCGGCCATGAACTCCGCCGGGTAATGCGCCTTCAGGTAAGCCGTCTGATAGGAGATCATCGCATAGGCCGTGCTGTGGGACTTGTTGAAGCCGTACTCGGCAAATGTCTCCATCTGCTCCCAGATTTTCCGGGCTTTCGGCTCCGGTATTTTATTGGCCTTGGCGCCCTGGAGAAACTTCGGTCTTTCCTTCTCCATTTCTTCGGTCTTCTTCTTGCTCATGACCTTCCGGAGCGTGTCTGCTTCCGCCATCGTGTAATGACCGATCACGCTGGCAATCTGCATCACCTGTTCCTGGTATACGATTACGCCGTAAGTTTCCTTCAGGATGGCCTCAAGCTCCGGAACTTCATAGGTGATCCGGGTCTTCCCCTGCTTTCGGGATATGAATTCGTTCACCATGTTCATCGGACCGGGACGGTAAAGCGCAATCAGGGCGATGACATCCTCGATGCAGTCCGGCTTCATTCTGATCAGAATATCCTTCATGCCCGCGCTTTCCAACTGAAACACGCCGTCCGTCTCCCCGCGCATCAGCAGCTGGTACGTTTTTTCCTCATCCAGCGGCAGGGCATCGACATCGAGGTCGACCCCCCTCCCCTCCCGGATGAGCTGGAGCGAGTTCTTGATCACCGTCAGGGTCTTCAACCCCAAAAAATCGAACTTGGTCAAACCGACCGTCTGGATGCCGTCCATGGCAAACTGCGTGACCACATCATCTTTCGGCGAGCAGAGCGGCACCCGCTCCACAAGCGGGACATCGGAAATGACGACGCCGGCCGCGTGGGTCGAGGCATGGCGGTTCAAACCCTCCAGCGAACGCGACAGTGAAAGCAATCTGGCGATTTTCGGATTTCTTCTTTCCTCCTCCTGAAGCCGGGGGTCTTTCATCGCCTCCTCCAGCGTGATGTTGAGCTGGTTCGGAATCAGCTTGGCAATGGCGTCCACCTCCGCATAAGGCATGTTCAGCGCCCTGCCGACGTCGCGGATGACTCCCTTTGCCTGCATTTTCCCGAAGGTGATGATCTGCGATACTTTGTCGGTACCGTACTTTTCCATCACGTAGCGGATGATTTCATCCCGTCGCTCCTGGCAGAAGTCGATGTCGATATCGGGCATGCTGACGCGGTCCGGGTTCAGGAACCTTTCGAAGAAAAGTCCGTATCGAATGGGATCGATTTTCGTGATCCCGAGTGCATAGGCCACCAGACTTCCGGCCGCCGACCCCCGTCCGGGTCCTACGGGAATCTCCTGCTGCCTGGCATAGGCGACAAAATCCGACACGATCAGGAAATAACCGGCAAATCCCATGGATTTGATCATTTCCAGCTCTTCCCGAAGGCGCTTTTCGTATTTCTCCCGAAGCGTGCCGTTGGCTTTTCCCTTCAGGATACTCGGCATCCGCTCCTGAAGGCCCGCCTGCGCCTTGGATTTCAGGATGTCATCCAGCGTATCGTCGTCACTGATTTCAAAGTGCGGGAGAAAAAATTTCCCGAATTCGAAAGTCAGGTTGCAGCGCTCCGCGATCCGGACCGTATTATCCAAGGCTTCCGGACAGTGGGAAAACAGCTCCCGCATTTCCGCCGGCGACTTCAGGTAGAACTGGTCCGTCGCGAACCGCATGCGGTCCCGGTCCTCCAGCGTCTTTCCGGTTTGTATGCAGAGCAGCACCTCGTGGGCCTCCGCGTCCTGACGGTCGAGGTAATGACAGTCATTGGTGGCGACCAGCGGGATGGAAAGCTCCCGGCTCAACGCAAGAAGACCGCGGTTGACCTTCTTCTGATCGGGAAGGCCGTTTTCCATGATCTCCAGAAAGAAATCATCGTCCCCGAAGATCTCGCGGTATTCCGAGGCGGCATTTCGGGCCGCGTCCGGGTTTTCCTGCATCAGAAAACCGGCAATTTCGCCGTGCAGGCAAGCGCTCATGCCGATCAGGCCTTCGTGGTGCATTTTCAGGAGTTCCTTGTCGATGCGGGGCCGGTAATAAAATCCCTCCAGGTAACCGGCGGTGGTGAGTTTCATGAGGTTTTTGTAGCCCTGCATGTTTTTCACCAGGACCAGGAGGTGCCGTGCCGATTCCCCGGAACTCCGGGCGTTCTTGTCGAAACGGCTCCCGGGCGCGACATACAGTTCGCAACCGATGATGGGCTTGACACCCTGCTTGTCGGCCTGCTGGTAAAAGCTGATGGCTCCGAACATATTGCCGTGATCGGTCATGGCAATAGCGGGCATTTGATGGTGTTTTACTTTTTTGAACAGATCGCCCAGGCGAATGGTTCCGTCCAGGAGGCTGTACTGGGTATGGACATGGAGGTGGACGAAATCGGCGTGCTTCATCGGGTCAATCCAGCCAGTAGTTGGGCGCTTCCTTGGTGATGATGACATCATGGACATGGCTTTCGCGCAGCCCCGCCGAGGTGATGCGCACGAATCTGGCGCGCTCCCTCAATTCCGGAACGGTCCGGCACCCGACATACCCCATGCCCGCCTTGAGCCCCCCGATGAGTTGAAGGATACTCGCGGACAGCGATCCCCGAAAGGGGACCCGGCCCTCGATCCCCTCGGGAACCAGCTTCAGATTATCTTCCATGTCGTCCTGATAGTAGCGGTCCCGGCTCCCCATCTTCATGGCTTCGAGAGATCCCATGCCGCGATAGAGCTTGTAGCTCCTTCCCTGATACAGGATGGTCTCGCCGGGGCTTTCCTCCGTACCGGCAAAGAGGCTTCCGATCATGACGGCGTGGGCGCCCGCCGCCAGCGCCTTGGCGATGTCCCCCGAAAATTTGATGCCTCCGTCGGCGATCACGGGAATGCCGAGACGGGCGGCAGCCTTGGCGGCATCCCGTATGGCGCTCATCTGGGGAACGCCGACGCCGGCGATGATCCGCGTCGTGCAGATCGAACCCGGCCCGACGCCGACCTTGACGGCATCCACGCCGGCCTCGATCAGGGCCTCCGCCCCTTCCCGGGTCGCCACGTTTCCCGCAATCAGTTCGCAGTTCGGAAAATTTCGTTTCGTGTCGCGGATCGCATCCAGGACCCCCGCAGAATGTCCATGCGAAGTGTCGATCACGATAACGTCCACCCCGGCGTTCATCAGCGCCTCCACTCTCTGCTCACGGTCCAGAATCCCGACGGCGGCGCCGACGCGCAAGCGCCCCAGCGAATCCTTGCATGCGTTCGGGTACTTCTTGATTTTTTCGATATCCTTGATGGTGATAAGGCCCTTGAGATTGTATTCGTCATCGACCACCAGCAGCTTTTCGATCCGGTGCTTGTGCAGCAACTGCTTGGATTCTTCAAGGGAAATGCTGGATTTCACGGTGACGAGGCGGTTTTTGGTCATGACCTTGGAAACCGGCTGATCGAGGTTGCTTTCAAAGCGAAGATCCCGGTTGGTGAGAATGCCCACGAGTTTTTTATTTTTCACCACGGGAACGCCCGAAATCCGGTAGCGGTTCATGAGATCGAGCGCCTCCCGCACTTTCTGTCCCGGTCCGATGGTAATGGGATCCACGATCATGCCGCTTTCCGATTTCTTGACTTTGTCCACCTCGGTGACCTGTCTTTCGATGCTCATGTTTCGGTGGATGATGCCGATGCCCCCCTCCTGGGCCATGCAGATGGCGGCCCTGGACTCCGTCACCGTATCCATGGCGGCACTGACGATGGGAATGTTCAACGCAATCCTTCCGGTCAGGAAAGTCGTCGTCTCGACATCCCTCGGCATGATGGCCGATTCCGCCGGTACCAGCAGCAGATCGTCGAATGTCAGCGCTTCCTTCACATGATCTTCGAGCATTTTCCCCTCCCGATGATGATTTTGACTTCGAGGTGAAGCAGAAATGACCCTTGTCAACCGGCCGCGCGGCTCATTTTTGTCTGATGTAATAGCGGTGTCCGTTCAACCGGATAAAAAAACCGTCCCGGCATTCATCGTATTCAATGTCGTGAGCCAACTGGTAATAACTCGCCCGCAAGAATCGGGCGGCAAAAGCCTGATTCCTGACGGAACAGTAAAGCACATTGTCATTCCCGATCCGGAGCGTTTCCGGATCGAGGGGCTCCACGGTATCATCGGACAGGAGCAGATGAATGGATACCCGGGAATCCGCCTCTGAAACGGCGCGATGGACCGATTTCACGACAAATGGCGCATCTTCAACATCGAGGTAGCACCGGTCATTCGGGAGCTCGATCAAATAGCGGCCGGATTCGTCCTGCCTGAGGTTCTGGTAGAAAAAGTTCACGATTTCCCTCCTGAACATTTCAGCGCCCTTGTAATACCAGACCCCATCCTTGTCGATCCGTATGTTGCAGAAAGGAATGTTTTCCATGACCTTTATGGCACCCGCGCTCAAAATGTCTTTCTGCTGTCCAGAAGCAGAGTCACCGGGCCGTCGTTGACCAGCTCAACCTTCATCATGGCCTGGAATTCGCCACCCTGTACCTCATCAATTTTTTCTGAAGCTTTTTGTATGAAATAAAGGTAATGCGCTCTGGCCCGTCCGGGATCTTCAGCGTCCGTAAAGGAAGGCCTTCGTCCCTTGCGGCAATCCCCCAGCAGCGTAAACTGGGATACGATGATCAGTCCGCCGCCCGTATCCTGAAGGGAAAGATTCATCTTCCCTTCCCCGTCCTCGAAAATCCTCAAATGGATGAGCTTTTCAACGAGGTAATCGGCATCTTCGCGAGTGTCGCCCTTTTCGATGCCAAGAAAGACGAGAAGGCCTGCTCCGATGGCTGATATCACTCCGCTATTGCCAGAAACTGACGCCTTATCAACTCGTTGCACAACCAATCGCATAACCGGTCTCGTTTCAAGGGGAGTGCATGTTAGCAATAATGGGGGGACGCTTCAAGTCTTTTCTCGGTTTTTCTGTGCGGATTCGAAGAGCGGTTTCAGGTTCGGTCCGTGATCTCGGTTACGGCAAGGTTTTCAATATCCGCAAACCGGCGGGATCCGGCCGGATCGCCAGGCAGGAAATCACGCAAGCGGGTGAAAGAATTTTTGACAAAGGTTTCCCTTTCCTGACTGAAATGCCTGATTCCATAGCGAATCTTCTCACGATCCTTGCGGCTTATCTGCTGGATGAACCGTTTTGTCATCCAGATGGATCCGCCGCGGGCCTGTTCCGCCAAACCGATCGCCTCTTGGAGCGCCCCGCCGAAACTGGCCGGGGACGCTCCGATGGGCGTTTGAATGAAACCCAGGTGTTCCTCTCCCCCGCTGATCCCGATGTTGAGGTAGAGTTCATTGAACCAGCCTTTTCTCAACTTCCATTCAGCCGTTAATTCCATCATGGCTTCGCGCAGTTCCACGGAGCATTGAACGGCATTCATCGGGTAGGATTTGTCGGCCGTTTTCAGGAAATAAAACACGGTCATTCCCTGCCATGGATGCCTTCCCCGAAGGCCATGGTAGCGTTCCGCAGCTGCCCGTGCCGAATCCCACATCTGACGGACAAGTTCGAAATGCTCCTCGGGATGCAGTTCGGCGTGGATACGTTCCGCATCCTGCAAATCGGCCGCGAGAACACAAAAGGAACAAAGGTCGAAACGGACGGTTCCATAATCTTCGCAAACCTTCGGTTTCGAGCATTTCTCGACCGGCTCCGGCGGAATATCTTCAAACAGTGAAATCTGAGCGCTGCCTGTTTGTTTCAGCCCGTCAGGTTGCTGAGGCTTCGGCAATCTTTTCGCCAATCGATCCAGGATCCCGGGCATTTTCAGCCCCTCCTGTTTCAGAGCCTTGATCTGTTCAAGTGTCGAAAGGGTCGACTCCGGAAAATATCCGATTCTCTTTGCCCGCATCAGCGGATCCGACGGCTTGCGAACGTCCGGTTTCGGCAAAAGACTCATTCTGATGTAGTTGTTGAGGGTTGCTCTTGATATATTTGTTTTTTCTATTAATTCCATGCTGGTAATCCATCTCATTTCATCGCCTCTTCATGAAGGGTTCCCTGTAACCTGTACTGTTTAATTATGCTTGCGTCCTATCCGGTTTCCTATCCATCCAACGGTTTTTTTATTTTACCATACAAGCTGATTTTGTCAAGGAAGTGCCCGGCTCAAATACAAAAGAATAATTGTACAGTATATGATAATGATTATTATTTGTAAATTAAATAACTTGTACTGTCTAATATCATTTATTGTATAAACTCTATTTCACGAATTGTGCTCTAATTCAATTGCCAGTCCGGTGCGATTCTGATATATTTCAAAATATGAAAAAAAGAGTCCTTTTAGTCAATCCATGGATCTATGATTTCGCAGCATACGATTTCTGGATCGCCCCGCTCGGTTTGCTTTACATCGCATCTTTCTTGAGAAGAAACGATTATCACGTTCACCTCATCGATTGTCTTGCCTCCCCTCCCCCGGAATTTTGCCCCTCCTTGAAAAGACCGAGACGGTTTCCCTCGGGACATGGAAAATTCTTCAGGGAAACGATTGAAAAACCGGCTGCCCTGCGCGGCACGAAAAGGAAATACAGCCGCTACGGCATGCCCATGGCAGCCTTTCGAATGAAACTGAAGGCGATCCCCCGTCCCGATCTGATCTGCGTCACGTCCATGATGACCTACTGGTATCCCTCCGTTTTCGACGTCATCCGCATACTGAAAGAGGTATTTCCGGGATCGCCCCTGATTCTGGGCGGCGTTTATGCCACGCTCTGCCCGGAACACGCCTCCGGATCCGGTGCGGACGTTCTCGTGTCCGGCGAGGGAGAAACCCGGTTGCCCGAACTCCTGAAAACGATTCTGGCCGATGAATGCGTCTTTCTCACAGACCCCGGCGACCTCGACTCTTATCCCTACCCTGCTTTCGATCTTGCCGGACGCCAAGATCAGATCTCGATTCTCACATCCAGAGGTTGCCCTTTCCAGTGCGGTTATTGCGCATCCCATCTGCTCCAGGACGGTTTCCGGCGAAGAAATCCCTTCAAGGTGGCCGAGGAAATCGAATATTGGCATAAATCTTTTGGGATCCGTCACTTTTCGTTCTACGATGACGCCCTTTTGGTCCGGCCGGACGAACTGGCGATTCCGCTGTTCGAAAAAATCGTCCAAAGAGGCCTGCCCTGTCATTTTCATTGTCCCAACGGGCTTCACCTGCGCGAGATCACGCCGGAACTGAGCCGTCTGATGTATCGCGCGGGTGTGCGAACGCTTCGCTTCGGCTTCGAGACGTCTGACGCCATCAGGCAGCGGGAGACAGGGGGGAAAGTCAGCAATGAAAATCTGCGCCGTGCGGTTGCGTACCTCACGGAGGCAGGATATCCGCCGAAGGACATCGGGATTTATCTCCTCTGCGGCCTTCCCGGTCAATCGGCGGCCGAAGTCCGGGAAAGCATATCTTATGTGTTGCAGTGCGGTGCGAGGCCCATTCTCGCCGAGTACGCCCCCATCCCGGGCACAGCCCTGTGGGACGATGCCGTGCGGGAATCACCGGACCCGATTTCCTTGGACCCACTGTATCAGAACAACTCCCTGCTGCCCTGCCGGAACCGGGACCTGAATTACGAGACATACCGGCATTGCCAGGCCATGACGAGAATTGCTTGACAGGATCCACCGGACAAGGCGATAAT
The DNA here is from genome assembly GCA_964460245.1 of uncultured Syntrophaceae bacterium. Taxonomy (GTDB): domain Bacteria; phylum Desulfobacterota; class Syntrophia; order Syntrophales; family Fen-1087; genus JAXDBM01. Next base: position 12,866 of record CAYWTL010000024.1, read on the forward strand.
ATTCATATGAATCCTTGGCTCTGGTGGATCAAAAATGCGGCATTGACCTTTATTTCGCTTCTTTTTCTTGTCCTCGGCGTGGAGACGCTGATTGCCTCCTATCGGCTCAACAATCCTTTGACCTTTATCATGGGGTTTTTTTCGGCCAGTCTGATTATTTTGGTCAGCATTGTCGGTGTGCTTTATCCGGTCATTCAGGTTTTCGGTTTTTTCAAAGCAAGGAAATAAGGATATGATGAACGCGGGCCGAAAAATTCTCACCCCTCTCGTCTTGTCCCTTCTGATCCTCCTCCTTTCCGGACCTCTGACTGCCGCGGACTACGACCTCGAAAAGAAGGTCCGCAAATTCACGTTGAAAAACGGGTTACGCGTCCTGCTCGTGGAGAGGCATGTCAGCCCGACCGTGTCTCTTTACATCCGCTACCGCGTCGGCGCCGCAGATGAGGCCGGCGGCAGAACCGGCACGGCCCACCTGCTGGAACACATGATGTTCAAGGGGACCGCTTCCATCGGCACCCGGAATTATGAAAAAGAAAGGAAAATTCTGCGGGATATCAAAAAAACAGGCTCCCTTCGGGATCGGGAAATCATGAAAGGGGAGAAGGCGGACCGGAGTCGGATTGAACAACTGACGCGAAAGCTTGAGGCGCTTCAGACAGAGCACAGAAAGTGGTTTATCCCGAACGAAATCGATCGCCTCTACACGGAAAACGGGGCTGAAAACATGAATGCCTCGACGGGTCAGGATGTCACGACCTACCATGTCAGTCTGCCGGTCAACCGGATTGAGCTGTGGGCCAGAATCGAATCGGACCGGATGACCCGGCCCGTTCTGCGAGAATTCTTCACCGAGCGGGACGTGATCATGGAGGAGAGACGCCAGCGCATCGAGTCCGACCCGGACGGCAAGCTGGCGGAGCAGTTTTTTGCAGCCGCTTTTCAGGCGCACCCCTACGGACGCCCCATTCTGGGCTGGCCCGCCGACATGCGTTACCTCAACATGGACGAAACCGAGTCCTTTTTCAGGAAAACCCATGCCCCGAACAACACGGTGATTGCCGTGGTCGGCGACATCGACCCGGCAAAAACGCTCAAGATCATCGACCGGTATTTCGGCGGCATCCCGGCACAGGCTCTCGACGATTCCCCGATCACCGAGGAACCGCCACAGAAGGGCGAGCGAAGAGTCGAGGTGAATTTCGACGCGAAACCCCGGTTGATGATCGGCTTTCGCAAGCCGGCGCCGCCCGCCTTTGACGACTATGTCCTGGATGTGGCCGAGGCCGTCCTCTCGAAGGGCCGGACCTCCAGGCTGTACCGCAGTCTGGTGGAGGAACGGCAACTTGCGGAAAGCGTGGACGCTGCCAACGGAATGCCGGGTTCCAGGTTTCCCGGCCTCTTTGTCGTATCCGCGACGCCCCGCGCCCCGCATGGCACGGGCGATGTGGAGGGCGCCGTGTATGCCCAGTTGGACAAGCTCAGGGAGGAGCCCATTCCGGAACGGGAATTGCGTAAGACGAAAAACCAGATGAAGGCAGACTATGTTCGCCATCTCGACTCGAACTCCGGTCTTGCCGGCATGCTGTCCTATTACGAAATTCTGATGGGCGACTTCCGCTACCTGACGAATTACATACGGGTCATCGAGAAAATCGGCCCCGCCGACATCCTGGCAGCCGCCCGAAAATACTTCCGGAAGGATAACAGGACCGTCGCTGCGCTTGTGCCCGCTGGTGAAAACATGACAAAACAGTACGGATCGCCCGTGGAGAAGCAATGACCATCCGGACGAAGATTCTGATTCTTTTCGTTTCAGGCCTTTTTTGCGTACCGTTCCCGGTTGCCGCCGGAGGATCCCTTCCCTATTCCGCCGCGGCGCCGCCAGACCGGCTCGCCTTCCAGGCGCTTTCCTTCACCCCGCCCCGGGCGCAGCGCCTGGTCATGGACAACGGCATCATCCTGTACTTCCTTGAAGATCACGAATTGCCGCTGGTCAACGTTTCCGTTGCTTTCCGGACCGGCTCCGCATACGACCCGGACGGAAAAGCCGGCCTTGCCGAGCTGATGGCCCGGACGATGCGGACGGGGGGAGCCGGTTCGATCACGGGTGGTGAAATCGACGACATACTCGCGTTTCACGGGATTACGCTGGGGATCTCCATGGAGGCGGACATGGGACTGGCGCACCTTTCCGCCCTGAAAGAGGATTGGACGAAGGGATTCGACATCATGTCGCAGATGATTGCAAACCCGGCCTTTGAAGAGAAGAAGCTGCAACTGGCCAAAGACCTGGCGATCGCAGAGCTTCGCGGCATTGTCGACGATCCTCCCCGCTATGCTTTCCGGGAATTCCGAAAACGGCTTTACCGGGGGAACGCCCGGGGCAACCTGGCCACGCCGGGGTCGATACGCGCCATCCAGCGCTCCGACCTGGTCGCCTTTCACCGGCGCTTCCTGTTCCCGAAGAACCTCATGATCGCGGTTACGGGGGATATCACGAGGGCCGAGGCGGTCGGCGAAATCAACCGTTGCCTGGGCGCTTGGCGCGCCAAGGGAGAAACCGAAAGAATTTCGAGGCCGTCCGGCGGCGGGGACGGAGCCGTCCATCACCTTCAGAAGGATGTTCCGCAGTCGGTCATCATCACGGGCCGTTTCGGCCCGTCCAAGAAAGACGGCGATTTTTACGCATTCACCGTTCTGGATTTCATCCTGGGAAGCGGCGGTTTTCGCTCGCGACTATTCCAGGAAATCCGGAGCAACCGGGGGTTGGCGTACAGCACGGGCAGCTTTTACAAACCGAGGGACGATTACGGCGCCTTCGGCGCCTATGCCCTGACCAAATCATCTTCGACCGCGGAGGTCCTTGAACTGATGCGCGCGCTGTTGCGGACGATCAAAGAGGGAGGGATCGACGAGAACGAGCTTTCCTGGGCGAAAAAATCCCTGACCAACAGCTTCATCTTTTCGTTTCAATCCATGGACCAGATCGCGCTCACCCAAATGATGCTCGAATATGACGGACTGCCGGAGGATTTTCTTCGAACTTACCCGGCGAAAATTAACCAGGTCGGCATGCAGGATATCCGGTTCACCGCGCGCCGTTATTATGAGAGCGATAATTTTGTAACGTTGGTCCTGGGAAACGAAGCGGGTTTTGAAAAACCACTCCCCGGACCCGTGACGGTGATCCGGACGGAGGGTTCGGAATGATCGATCAGGCAAGCTTCGAAACCATCCGGAAGCGGATCGACAGCTATCGGGAAGCGATGATTCAAATGCAGATCGGGCTGACGGCCATACCGGCCCTCGCTCCGGAAAACGGCGGCGACGGAGAGTATGAGAAAGCGCGCTATCTCCTTGCGAACCTCAGGAATCTTGGATTCAAGGACGTTCGGGAATTCAACGCCCCGGACAGCAGAGTCTCGTCGGGAATCCGTCCCAACATCATGGCCAGGGTGCCTGGGAGAAGAGACAACCGCACGGTCTGGATCCTGACGCATCTGGACATCGTGCCACCGGGAGAAATGAGGTTCTGGAACAGCGATCCCTACCGCGGTTATGTGGAAAACGACCGGATATACGGGCGGGGCACGGAAGACAACCAGCAGGACCTCGTCGCCTCCCTCTTTGCCGCCAAGGCATTCCTGGACGAGGGCATCGTTCCGGAGAGCAACATCGGACTTGCCTTCGTGTCCGATGAGGAAACCACGAGCCGTTTGGGGCTTGCCTACATCCTCCGGCATGAAAATAACCCCTTCCGAAAAACGGACCTGCTGGTCGTTCCCGATTCGGGAAACGAGGAGGGGACTTTAATCGAAATCGCGGAGAAGAGCATCTACTGGCTTCGCTTCAAAACCGTCGGAAAACAATGCCATGCCAGCAAACCCGAACTCGGGAAGAACGCCTTTCTCGCCGCCTCCCATCTCGTCGTGCGGCTGGACGAACTGCACAGGATTTTTGATGCCGTCGACGTCCTCTATCACCCGCCAATGAGCACATTCCAGCCGACGAAAAAGGAAATGAGCGTTCCGAACGTCAACACCATTCCGGGAGAAGACGTCTTCTATCTGGACTGCCGGATTCTGCCGCAATACTCCCTGAAGGAGGTTTACGGAACAATCCGCGACATGGCCGACGACATTGAACGCCGGTTCGGCGTCCGGATTGAAATCGAGGCGGTTCAGGATATGCAGGCCCCGGCACCCACCCCTGAAGATGCCCCGGTTGTTCTGGCGCTTCAGGAAGCCATCCGGGCGGTTTATCGGCTTCACGCCGATCCCGAAGGAATCGGCGCAGGAACGGTTGCCGCCTATTTCCGCAGGGACGGCTATCCCGCAGCGGTCTGGTGCCGAATCGGACAGACGGCCCATCAGCCCAATGAGAACTGCCTGATTTCCAATATGATGGGGAATGCCCAGGTCTATGCGCATCTTTTCCTGCAAAAATGATTGCAATCCGAAAAAGCCCGTGATAGCGTTCCACCCCAGTTTGCATCAGTGCGACATCCCCGGCAGCCCGGCTTCCGGGAACCCTGCAACGCGATCCATAATGCCGTGAAGGCGAAGCCTGCATTTCCTTCAATCGAAAAAATCTCCTTCGAGAACACCGAGAATCTGATCGGCCTTTTCGGCGAACAGGATCAGCATCTGAAGCTCCTGGAAAAGCTGGAGCGCGTCAAGTTTGCGGTGCGGGGGAACATTCTCTCCATTTCCGGCGACATGCCGGCGGTTGCCCTGACGAAAAATCTGATTCTCCAGCTTCATTCCATCCTGCAGAAAGGCTATCCCCTTTACGCAGCGGACATTGATTACGCACACCGGATCCTCTCGGGAAACAAAGAGACGGACCTGGAAAAAATCTTTCTGGATACGGTGTTTATCTCCTCCAAGAAACGGATCATCACCCCGAAAAGCATTGCCCAGAAGCATTATATCGATTCCATTCGGCATCACGACATGGTGTTCGGCATCGGCCCGGCCGGCACGGGAAAGACCTACCTGGCCATGGCCATGGCCGTATCGGCGCTTCTCGAAAAGAAGGTCAACCGGATCGCCCTGGCAAGGCCCGCCGTGGAAGCCGGTGAAAAACTCGGATTCCTCCCGGGAGATCTCGCGGAAAAGGTCAATCCCTATCTAAGACCGCTGTACGACGCCCTTTTCGACATGATCGACTTCGATCGCGCGACTGCCCTGATCCATAAGGGGGTGATCGAAGTTGCGCCGCTCGCTTTCATGAGAGGCCGCACGTTGAACGATTCGTTCGTCATTCTCGATGAAGCGCAAAACACCACATCCGAGCAGATGAAGATGTTCCTGACGCGACTCGGATACGGCTCCAAGGCGGTCATTACCGGGGATGTGACCCAGGTCGATCTCCCGGCAGACAAGACGCCGGGTCTGATCGAAGCGGAAAGGATCCTGCGGAATATCGACGGAATCCGTTTCATTCATTTCTCGGACCTGGATGTCGTCAGACATCCCCTGGTCCAGGACGTGATCCGGGCATACAATCATCTGGACCGCGAAAAAGCGGCAGAGAGGACCCGTTCGTCTAAATGAATCCCATTGAAACAGCAACCGAGCGGGTGCGGAACCTGATCGGTGAAAAATCCAGACTGACCGGGAGGATTCCGAAATTTGTCCGCAACCCGCTCACCCAGAAGTGGATCATCGCCCTTTGCCTGTGTCTGGTTCTGTCGCTGCTCCTGAGCCCCCGGATGCATCTCGGACAACCGGATTTCAAAGTCGACATGATTGCCGCCGGCGACGTCAAGGCGGAGCGCAGTTTCCTTGTGGAAGACAGGCTTGCCACGGAGCAAAAAAAGATCGATGCCCTAGCCGATGCCCGAAGCGTCTATGACTTCGACAGTGACATGCGTGCCCGGCTGGAAATCAGCCTGCGAAAAGCTTTCCTGTCGGCCGAAGAGTCTTATCTGCGCCGGGCGAGCGATTCCGGTTCCGGCGCACTTTCCCCCGCTTCCGGAAAGCCGGGTCTGTCGCAGTTAAAGGCCGAGCTGGAGAAAACCCTGGGCATCGCCTTGACCTCCGGCGAGTTTGAAGCCTTCCGCCGTCATGAATTTTCTCCCGCGATCTCCGGCAAGATCGCCAGACTGATTGCCGACGTCACCGATTCCGTCTGGATCACCCCTGGAACCATTCCGAAGCAGGACATGGAACGGGGGATCGTCACGCGCGATCCGAAAACGCTGGTTGAGCGGGAGATGAAGGATTTCCCCCCGATTCGCCACTTGGACGAGATGGAAATCCTCATCCGGAAAAAAGCAGGGCAATACCTGCGCGGGGAATCGTCGGATATTCGCATGGCGGCGCTCTCGGTGGCGAAAAAGATGATCCGGCCGAATCTGACGTTCAACCAGAATGCCACGGATCTGAAAAGGCAGGCGATCCTGGCGGGCGCGAAACCGGTTTACTATCAGGTGCAGTCCGGTGAGATGATCATCCGGGAGGGGGAAAAGATCAACCGGGGACATCTGGACAAGCTGGCGGCACTGTACAATGATCGGGGAGAGAAAAGGTTTTCCGACGTATTTCACTTTCTGGGAATGTTTTTCACCATACTTTTCTTGGCCGTCCTGCTCTTTCTTCTGACCCGGAACTGGTTGAAAAAATCGGCGGACATCAACATCGACCTTCTTTTCGTCGGCATCGTATCCATCCTGCAGATCCTGCTTGTCAAGTCCGCCATTTTCATATCGGACGCCGTCAACCGGGCTTTCCCGTTCATCCCCGCCGATACCTGCTTTTATGCAATCCCGTTTGCCGCCGGGACCATGGTCGTCGGGGTGATGATCAACCGCAACACGGCTTTGATCTTTTCCGTTTTTTCAGCTTTCCTGATCGGTTTCCTTTTCGAAAGCAAAGTCACGATACCCCTTTTCTCTTTACTGGGCAGCATGACGGCCTGCTACCACATTGTTCACTGCAGAAAACGGACCGCTTTTTTCAAGGCCGGCCTCTTTTTGGGGCTCGTGAACATGATCGTCATCCTGGCGCTGACGCTGTTGACCGGTGCCATCGCCACGATGGATACCCTGATCCGGCTGGGGATGGGCTTTTTCGGGGGGATTCTGACCGGCACGGTGGTGGCCGGAATTACGCCGATTCTGGAGACCCTCTTCCGATACACGACGGACATCAAGCTGCTGGAGCTCGCGAATCTGAATCAGCCCCTCTTCCAGAGAATGGTCATCGAAGCACCGGGAACGTATCATCACAGCATCATCGTGGGATCCATGGTTGAGGCGGCAGCCGAAGCGATCGGTGCAAACCCCCTGCTCGTCAAGGTAAGCGCCTACTACCACGACATCGGAAAAATAAAAAAACCCCAATACTTCATAGAAAACCAGATCAACGGGGAAAACCGGCACGACAAACTGTCGCCGAGGATGAGCGCCCTGGTGATCATCTCCCACATCAAGGAGGGATGCGAACTGGCCAAGCAGGCGAAGCTCGGCGCCGAAATCGTCAACATCATCCGAGAGCATCACGGGAACAGCCTGGTCCGGTATTTCTACGACAAGGCCAAAAAAGACGACGACGCCTCCATTCGTGCCCTGCCGGAAAGCGATTTCCGCTACCCGGGACCCAAGCCGCAAACCCGGGAAGCCGGCCTTGTGCTGCTGGGCGATGTCATTGAGGCGTCTTCCCGCACCCTGTCCAACCCGACGCCGTCGCGAATCCGAAACCTGGTTCGCGAGCGAATTGAAAGGGTGTTCCTGGACGGTCAGCTCGACGAGTGTGAATTGACCCTGCATGACCTGAACAACATATCGGAAGCCTTCATCCGCATTCTGACCGGTATTTTCCACCAGCGCATCGATTATCCTTCGGCGCCGGTTCAGCCGTCCAACGTGAAATCGATCCGCATTTATGAAAACGCTCATCGAAAACCGGCAGAGACGCGTAAAGCTTGACCTTCGCAGAATCCGCCGCACGGTCCGCGAGGCCGCGAAGCATCTCGGCTGCCCGGAGCGCGAACTCAGTCTTCTCTTCGTCGATGACGCGGCCATCAGCGAGATCAACGGGCAATACCTCAACCGGCCCGGTCCGACCAACGTGATCTCCTTCTCCCAGACGGAGGGGGATTTCGGCCACATCAATCCCCTGCTGCTCGGCGACATCGTGATCTCGGCGGAACGGGCCGCTTCCGATGCCGAAGCGGGAGATCTGAATGTGAATGATGAGATCGATTTTCTGGTCATTCACGGCCTCCTCCATCTGCTGGGTTACAATCACGAAGGATCCGACGAACGGGAGGCCGTGAAAATGAGAGAAGTGGAAAACGAAATTTTTCAGAAGCTGAGAGGTTTCGGAGTCGAAAGATCCTGACCCGATTTTCCGGTCTGCCGCCGGCTGGACCAGGTTGAATCCTGAGGATCCGGCAGCGGCACGGGAGTCTCCGCCTATCCGCCGATTCTGATGATCTGTCCCGCCTGGATCTTGTCTCCGCGGATCCGGTTCTGCTTCCTGATTTCCGATGGGGTAGTCTTGAAGCGCTGCGCCAGCGAGGAAAGAGAATCCCCCTTCTTCACCTTGTAGCGCACGATCTGACCGTTCTCGGCGGCGGCTGCCTTGCCCCCTTGCGATTTCTTCCCGGCCGATGCTTTGACCGGACGCGCCGGCGGCGGCACTTTCAGACTCTGCCCGACGCGGAGGGCTCTTTTCGCAGGGAGGCTGTTGCATGCCATCAACGTGCTGACGGTAATTCCGTAGCGCCTGGCGATGGAGGTCCGGGTTTCCCCCCGCTTGACTTTGTGCCGCTTGAAACCGCTCTTGACGGACGCCGTCCTGACCAGTTTCGGCTTTTCCCCCTCCGGAATGGTGTCGGCAACCGCAACGAACTTTTCCGCCATTTCGATGGGCACCTTCAGGTCATATTCGCGATCGGGGGTCATCTTGTGCCTGAGTTCGGCATTCAGGCTGACCAGCGTGTCTTCGGGGATGTCGAGCGCTTGTGCAATGTCCTGAAGCCTCATGTTTTTACGGGTCTTGACGGTTTCGAACGGCAATTCCCGCTCCCGCGGCTGACCGAGGTCCATGCCGTATTTTGCCGGATCCTTGATGATATGCAGGGTGGCCAGAAAACGCGGAACGTATCGGGCCGTTTCATAGGGAAGCTGCTGATAGAGATCCCAGAACCGGTCCAGATAATTCAGATGCTGTTGGGATATGACTCGGAGCACCCGGTACTCTCCGCAATTGTACGCGGAAAGAACCGTCATCCAGTCGCCGAACATCGCATGCAGATCTTTCAGATAACCGATGGCGGCGAGGGTTGATTTTTGCGCGTCCATTCTTTCATCGATCCACTCCGTCCGGTTCAGTCCGTATTTAAAACCCGTAGAGGGAATGAATTGCCAGAGGCCCAGCGCCCGGGCCTTGGATAGGGCGGAAATCTTGAAGCCGCTTTCCACCAGGGGAAGCCAGGAAAGCTCTTCCGGAAGTCCCGCTTTCTTGAGCTCCTTGACAATCATGGGCCGGTACAAACCGGACCGCTGGTATGCGGCGATAAAGAAATCCCTTTCGTAGCTCTGAAAACTTCGAATCTCTTTTTCCACATCGGCGTTCAGGGTCATGGGAATCTCACTGCGGATTCCGACGGTCGTGGTCTGCTTGGATGAATAGAGCGCCAGAATGCGCTTGGAGATCAGCAGCCTCAGATCGTCTTTCTGCCGGGCGATGGCCGGATCGTCGTCCGTCTCGATGATGAGGGCATAGGCATCGTCGAGAAGCTCCAGCGCGCTTTCCAGATCTCCTTTCTTCCAGTGCATCTCGGATTCCTCCAGCAGTGCCAGCGCCTCCTCCATGATGTTCTGCTCTTCCTCGCGGATCTTCCGGTTTCCGTTCGTGTCGGCGCCGTTTTCCGGCGACTCGTTATTGAAATCGACTGTCGTGTGGATTGCGGATCTTTCCGCCAGGGTCATCGCGGCGCCGGAAACCAAACCGGGAACGGCAGTGCCAAGCCCGGACTGACCGTGCAGGTCCGGCGGACAAAGGACTGAAATAGAAACGGCAATGGAAAAAGCAACAAACAGACCGGAAACACCGCTCATTTTACGCTTCATCACAGCTGCATACTCCTTTGAGATCAAATCACTCGAATAGCTCCAGCGGTTGTATAGCACAGGCGCCCTTTTTGCCAAAGCCAAAAATGCGGGGACGACACCGCATTTAAGCTGCGGAAAGCAGATAGGCCTCGATGAAAGCATCAATGTCCCCATCCAGGACACGGCCGACGTTTCCCACTTCCAGATTGGTGCGATGATCCTTGATCATCTTGTAGGGATGAAGGACGTAAGAGCGAATCTGGCTTCCCCAGGCAATGTCCCGTTTCGACTTGTTGACTTCATCGAGCTTCGCCGTCTGTTCCTGAAGCTTCATCTCGTATATCCTCGATTTCAGGTATTTCATTGCCATGGCCTTGTTCTTGTGCTGAGACCGTTCATTCTGGCATTGCACGACGATGCCCGTGGGCAGATGGGTGATGCGGACGGCGGAATCCGTCTTGTTCACATGCTGTCCGCCCGCCCCGGTGGAGCGGTAGGTGTCGATCCGAAGATCGCCTTCGTCGATTTCCACCACGATTTCGTCGTCCACCTCGGGATAAACGAAGACCGATGCAAAGGAGGTGTGCCTTCTTGCCCCGGCGTCAAAGGGAGAAATGCGGACCAGACGATGGATGCCGATCTCGGCCTTGGCGTAACCGTAGGCGTATTCTCCCTCCAGTGTGAGAGATACGCTTTTGAGACCCGCTTCATCTCCCGACAGGAAATCGATGATCGTCGCCTTGAAACCCCTTCGCTCCGCCCATCGCAGATACATGCGAAGCAGCATTTCGGCCCAGTCCTGTGCCTCCGTTCCGCCCGCCCCGGCATGGATCGACATGATGGCATTCATGGAATCCTGCTCCGAACCGAGCATCATGCGAAGCTCTTCCTCCCGCACGGCGGCCAGCAGAGACTCGAGATCGCGCTCCACTTCCGCCAGGGCCGCTTCGTCATTCTCGTCCTTTGCCATGCCATGGAGGATTTCCAGGTCTTCGGCGGACGCCTTCAGCTTTTTCCACTGGCCGACGATCGCGTCCAGTCTCGTTTTTTTCTTGAGGATGTCCCGGGCCTTTTCCGGATCGCTCCACAAATCATCCCGTGCGGACAACTGATCGAGCTCTTTGATGCGGTTTTCCTTGTCCGCAATGTCAAAGACATTCTCCCAGCCGCTCGATCCTCTTTCTCACATCGTTCAGCGCATCCGGAAGTCCTTCAATCATCTTTTCGCCTCCCCTTCTTTATTGAAACGGTCAATATCAGGAACAGGCCCATCATGCAACCCCAAACCCAGACGTCGCCGTGGGCCGCATAGAACGTTTTCACATTCATGAACCGGACGGCTCCCTGCAGCGCCCCTTCTTCAAACAACCGGCTGCGATGGGTGATCCGGCCGGTCGGATCCACGATCGCGCTGATCCCGGTGTTGGCCGCCCGCGCCAGGAAAAGCCGGTTTTCGACGGCTCTGAAAACGGTCATGGACAGATGCTGATGAGGCGCGGACGTGTTTCCGAACCAGGCATCGTTGGTAATGTTCACCAGCAGTTCCGCATCGCGCTGCCGGTAAGCCCGGCCCGCCTCCGGCAGAATGCCTTCATAACAAATCAGGACGCCGATCCTTCTTTGCCCCCGGTTTCCATGCATCAGGAGGGGTTCATATCCCGGACCGCTGCGGAAGTCACCGATGCCCACCACCAGTTTGCCGATAAAGGGGAAAAATCTACGCAACGGCACGTACTCCCCATACGGCACCAAATGAACCTTGTCATACCGGCCCGCGATCCGTCCGTCCGGCGTAAGAAGAAAAGCGCTGTTCTGGAAATCCATTTGCTCTCCCTCCTGCCGGTAACCGGGGCTTCCGAAAAGCAGCCAGTCACCCGTCTGTGCGGCCAGAGACGCCACTTCGCGGTGCAGATCGTTCCGATCCTGAAAAAAGAAAGGTGCGGCCGTTTCCGGCCAGACGATCAATCCCTCTTCGGAAGGAGCAGACTGTTTTGAAAGGGCCGTATAAATACGGAGGGTTTCCCGCTGAAAGGCCGGATTCCACTTGAGGCTCTGATCGATATTCCCCTGAATGAGGCTGACGGGCATGATGGGGGACGTCTCCATGGATTTCCGGATCTCGCCGGTTCTCATCGCGCCGTACCCGTAGAGAGCGGCCAGCAGGAAAAAACCTGCGGTGACTTTCGCGGCCGTCTTCCGGTCCGTCATCCGTCTGCGGTCTTTTGACTGCCGGTTCCCCAGGATGTCGAAGACGACAACATTGACAAATACGATAGCAAAGGACACTCCGAAGACGCCGGTCATGTCGGCGATCTGGATCATTGGAAGATACAGATACTGGGTATGACCGAGATTTGCCCAGGGAAAACCCGTCAGAATGTGGGACTTCACGTACTCCAGGCATGTCCACAACAGCGGCGCGGAGAAAATGAGAGGGATTCCCCTTCGGCTGAAGTAAACGACCCCGGCTGAAAATACCGCTACGTAAAGGGCAAGATAGGCGGAAAGAAGCAGCATGACGGCAATGCCCGCGAAGACCGGCAGGTGGCCGTAATGGACGACAACAAAGACGATCCAATAGAAGATCCCGATGCATGCGGAAAACCCGGCGATGAAACCGACCCCAATTCCCTGCACGACCCGTTTTTCCCGAAGTGCATAAAAAAGGGGAACGAAGGCCACCCAGGCGGCGATTCCCGCACCGAATTTGGGAAAGGATAGAAAAATCAGCGCGCCGGAAAGCAGCGCACTGAAAAATGTCCGGATGTCAACCCTCAAAACGATTGCCTTTACTCACATCTCCGGGCCGTTCTGATTATCGGACAAGCGTTTGATCCTGACCTTCTTGATGCTTCGCTCGTCGGCGGATTCAATGATCATATCCAGGTTTTCAATCCGCAGCATTTCACCGGTGACGGGGATTTTGCGAATTTCGTGCAGGATCAGACCGCTCAGGGTTTCGTACTCCCCTTCCGGAAAGTGGACGCCGAAATGGTCCTCGATCTTTTCGATTTCCGTCCGGCCGTCCGCGAGGACATCACCATCCGGCAGTTCGACGATGCCCTTCTCCCCGACGTCGTGCTCGTCGTGGATCTCGCCGACGATTTCCTCGATCAGATCCTCCAGTGTGACCAGCCCCGACGTGCCGCCGTATTCGTCGATGACAATGGCCATGTGATATTTCCGCTGCTTCAATTCATGCAGGAGGAGATGGGTATTCTTGGTTTCCGGAATGTAGTAGGGCTTTCGAAGTATCGAGAGGATGTCGTTCTCGCTGACCGGCTTCGACCAGAACTGAAGGAGGTCTTTGACGTTCAGAATCCCGACGATATTGTCGACGCTGCCGCTGTATACGGGCATCCGCGTGTGGCCGTAGCGTGTGATCAGATTGATTATTTCCTCAATCGGCGTGTCACTCTGGATGACCACCATTTCCGTCCTCGGGATCATCACTTCCCGAACAATGGTGTCCCTGAACTCCAGGATGCTCTGGATCATCTCCCCGGACTGCGGATCAATGAGTCCGTCTTCCTCGCCGGCATCGATGATGGACTGGATCTCCTTCTCCAGATGAGACGAATCCTTGGCGGAAAAAATCCCCTTGATCCTGGATGCGATCGTTTTCATTAAAATCGGCTGCTCCTCATAAACCGCGCATGCACTCCGGGCGCAACCGCCGGTTGTCCCCGGACCGGATGACGTGACGGATCATGCGGACGGTCTTTTCCTTTTCCTCGGGCATCCTCGCCCGGACGGGCAGATAGTTCGAAGCATGGTTCGAGGTGAAAAAGCAGTTCGAAAAATTCGCATGGGCGATCATGATCTCCAACTCCCGGAGGAAACCGAAGGTGTCGGGGAGCACGAACCGGCCGCTGATATAATCCCCGTACAGGGGCGTACCCGGGACGACCATGACCGTCAGGGCGCCCACGTAATCCGGATCGATCTCCGTGAGAATGCCGGCCGTGTCGAAAGCATGGACGACGCTCTTTTCGATGCCGCCGATGCCCAGTAGAACGGTGACGGACAGGCAGATCCCCGCATTTTTGATGCGCCGCCCCGCCTCAATCATCTGCGCGCTTGTGGCACCCTTTTCGATTCGATTCAGCAGCTCTTCGTTGCCCGTCTCCACACCCAGGTATACGATCTTCAATCCGGCCGCACGCAGCCGGGCCAGGTCCTCCGGGGACTTTCTCAGGATGCTCTTGGCGTTGGCATAGCAGCCCACCCGCCCTACCCCCCGAATATGACACCGAACGGCTTCAAGGATCTGCAGGAGGCGGGGCTGTGGAATGATGAGCGCATCGCCGTCGCAGAGGAAGACCTTTTCCACGGAACCATATCGCCGGCCGGCTTCCAGAACGTCTTCCTCGATCGCGGAAAACGACTTGATCCGGAACTTTTCGCTCTTGTAGGTCGGACAGAATGTACAGCGGTTATGGGAGCACCCCACCGTCACCTGCAACAGCAGGCTGCCGGCTTCACTGGGAGGCCTGATGATCATTCCTTCATATTTCATGGTGGCGCGACCGTAAAATCACCCGTCCGCAACGGGAGTTGTTTCTTGAAGCGTTTCTCATTCCTACAATAATCTATTCCATGACCCGGAAAAAGGCAAGGGTTGATGGCTCAAATCCCGACGACATACCGGCCGATGATTTTGAAGTCGATGGGTGCGACATCCTTCAGAAGAATGGTTTTGTATTCGGGATTTTCCGGTTCCAGTCGGATTTCACGATAACGGAATGTTTTACCGGTTTCGATGCGCCCGGAAAAGTGGCAGCGCCGGATCGTTATCCCCTCTCCCGGCTCCGGATCGTCGATCTTGCCGCTCCGTACCATCAGGATCAGACCGTCCGCTGCGTCGGGAATGTCCGAATCGAATACGCCCAGACTGTCCTCATCCAGAATGGGTTCCATGGACCGGTCCACGATCCGGACGACAAACATCGTTTTTTTCGGCTTGTGGTCCAGGGTTGCCTCGATCCACCCCTCTTCTTTGGCGCCTCCGCCGCCGAATTTTTCCGCTGCCGCCGCGAGGGTGTAAAAGGGAAGATAGCGGGTAAAACGTTCTCTCTTCGGTGGGGCGATCGCCAGCATGAGCGGCCGTTTATCCCTCTGGGATCTTTTATAAAACAGTTTCATGTCGATGGCCGGCCCGCCGGCCTCTTCCGCGGTTTTGCCTTTCAGATCCGCCATGGTCCGAAGCAGTTCACGTGCTTCCTTCAGCAGAGCATCTTCGATGACCCGGATCGTTTTCTCGGGCTTTCCGTCCACATCCGCCCAAAAAGGATCGGCCATGTCCGGTTTGAGGCCGCCGGTATGGATGGCGGAAATCAGTTTGGCCAGCACCTGGCTTTTTTCCCCCTGTCTCAAAATGGTTTGCTCATCAAAATCAGCGACGATGAGATCCTGATCGAACAGCGTGGCATGGGCGGCGCGGGCAATATCGCACAGTGCCGATCTCTCGAGGATTTTCCTTCCCTTTTCCTCCAGCTGCCGCAAGGCGGCCCGTTGAACGGACTGGCGATGCTGCGCGCGGGCTTTCCGTTGGTTTCGGATCAGACCGTTAAAATGCTCCCGTGCACGGGTTTCGATAAGGTTGGAAGGCCCGTTGGCTCCCATTCCGGCATCCACGGCGGATGACAGAGCCGCAAGCGTCGTCACGGTCCTGCCTTCATTTGCGCTGAGGTCATAGTAGGCAACCAGAGGTACGGGCGCTTCGACGGAAAATCTGGCCAGCGGGACCTGACAGGCGTCCGGCGCCTTCAGGGGCGCAACTCCCTGCAGGAGGCTATGCAGGAGCGGTTCGTCAAGAGACATCCATCGAAGCGTATCCGGACGGCGGCTGAAGATTTCCTGATGAAAAGTGACCGGAATCCGTTTACCCTGCCAATGGAGAATCCAGGCATCCTGAATTTCCGAGTGCCTTTCCCAGCAGGCTTTCAGCATTTCGGAACCGGTCAATACCCGTTCGAGCTCCGAAAAGGACGGATGCGCCGGGTCACCCGGAAATGTTTTGATGTCCCTCAGAAATTGGAAAATAAGCCTTTCTTTCAGGACGGAATCGATTTCCGGTCGTCCGATCGGGGCGCTTCCCGGGATGTCCGGAAACGGCGATTTCGAGGGCTTCAATTGAATCAATCGATCCCGCAGTTTGGGAGGAAGCGGCAGCGTCAGCCGACCCGGTTCTCCCCCCTCCCACAGATTTTCGAAATACCGCTGAATCGCCTCCAGGTAGGAGGCGCCGGCATCCCAGGATTTGAAGACAAAAAACCGTTCCGGATCATTCGACCAACCCTGCTGCGCAATTTTGAGCCCGTCGCCGTCCGTAAAAACGCCCGTCATGGGAAAAAACCCGTTTCCCGCATCCTTGGCGGATGGAATGTCCCCGCCTTTCCGGGTCAGAAGAAACCGGATCTGGATCCTTTCCTCGGCAGCCATCCAGGCGAGAATTTCCAGATTCCGCCGGATCATCCGATCCTCCCGGGTAAAGAGAGGCATGATTTTCCCGATGAGGATCTCATTCATTTCCTGCTTCTTTCGTATCGCGACAGCATCCGCCTCGTCGAGCGGCAAACCCGTCAGCAGGCGCATCGTCCCCCGGTTTCGGACCAGACGGCTGATCCCTTCCGCCACCTCCGTCAGGGAGAAAGCGGAAAACGACCCGATCACGCAGTCGCACCGGATGCAACGGGAAAGCACGGGGATGAAGAAATCTCGGGTAAGGTCATCCGACGGACCGTAGGCAATTCGAAAGCGGCTGGATCTGAAAGACTCCGAAATCATTCAAACGCACCTCAAGGTTCTGGGTATTTTCATGAATCCCGTGGTTTTTGTCAACGCCATTTCCACCATGAATCAGACCGTAATAAAAAAGGGGTTAGAATCGCTTCTAACCCCCTCTCGTATCTGGCGGGGTCGATGGGGCTCGAACCCACGGCCTCCGGCGTGACAGGCCGGCGTTATAACCGACTTAACTACG
>CAYWTL010000025.1:0-29810 GCA_964460245.1 uncultured Syntrophaceae bacterium
GCCGTCGGTTTCGGCCTGATCGAAGCCGATGTGATCGACCGAATCAACATCCTCCAGGCTTCGCTGACGGCCATGCGGGACGCCGTCCTGGAACTCGCCCCGCCGCCGGACTATCTGCTCGTCGACGGCTGCCAGAGGATTCCCCTGGCCATGCCCCAGGAAGCCGTCGTTCGGGGGGATGCGAAGAGCCTCTCCATTGCCGCCGCGTCCATCCTCGCCAAGGTGACGCGGGACCGGATCATGGAAATCTATCACCGTCAGTATCCCCAGTACAATTTCCTGAAAAACAAGGGGTATGGAACCCGGGAACATATTCACGCCGTTCGCGCATGCGGATACTGCAAGATTCACCGCCGCTCGTTCCGCCTGAAGGATCTGAATGAAATTCAGGGAAAGCTGCTGTAGCCGAGGGGTGTCGTGATCCCGTCCGATCGCAAAAGCCCGGCAGCGCGCGGGAAGGATATGCGGCGGATCCGGACGGGGCGGCAGGGGGAAGATCTGGCCGCCGGCTATCTGGAGCGCGCCGGTTATCGGATCCTTGAACGCAATTACCGGTGCCTGTTCGGTGAAATGGATCTGGTGGCCCGGGACGGCAAAGTGATCGTCTTCATCGAAGTGAAAAGCAGGAGATCGGACCGCTTCGGACCGCCCCAGGCTTCGGTGGGGCTGAAGAAGCAGAAAAAGATGTCACAGATCGCCCTTCATTACCTCGAGCAAAATCAATTTCACTCCTGTGATGCCCGTTTCGACGTGATCGCGGTTTCGCTGCTCCCCGCGGGCCATCGGGTGGAACTCATCAAAAATGCCTTCGACCTGGCCTGGTGAAGCGAGGCGTGAGCAATCATTCCGCGCAGGTGCGCCCGGCAATTGCCGTCCTGCTCACGAGCGCCCCGGCGGGGAATGCCGCGGCACGATTCAGGAAAAGTGCGTCAGCGGGGCTTTTCCGATCGGGTAGACGTTGAAGCCCATTTCGAACAACCGCCGGTGGTCGAGGATATTGCGGCCGTCGAAAATGAAGGCGGGCCGGGACATGGACCGATGGATTTTCTCGAAGTCCAGATGCCGGTAGAGGTCCCATTCCGTCAGGACGGCGATGGCGTGGCATCCCGCCGCGGCAGCATAAGGATCCTCGATGTAGCGGATGGTCCCCTCCGCGTCTTTCAGGTCGGCGGCGGCATTCTTCAGGGCTCTCGGATCGGAGACGACCACTTCGGCCCTTTCCTCCAGCAGCCTTCTGGCGACGAAGATGGCCGGGCTCTCCCGCGTGTCCCCGGTGTTGGCCTTGAAGGCAAAACCCAGCAGGCAGATCTTCTTTGCGGCCAGCGTGTTGAACATGGCCCGGAGCATCGTCATCGTGAAGCGGTTCTGCTGGTATTCGTTGATCTTGATGACGCCTTCCCAGTAATCGGCCACTTCGTCCAAGCCGTAGGAGCGGCAGAGGTAGACGAGGTTCAGGATATCCTTTTTAAAGCAGGAACCGCCGAAACCGACGCTGGCATTGAGGAACTTCGATCCGATGCGGCTGTCCATCCCGACGGCCCGTGCGACCTCTCCCACATTCGCCTCGGCCTTCTCGCAGAGCGCGGAAATGGCGTTGATGGAGGAGATGCGCTGTGCGAGAAAGGCATTGGCGACGAGTTTGGACAGCTCGCTGCTCCAGATGTTCGAGGTGAGGATTTTTTCCGGCCGGACCCAGCGGGCGTAGATGTCCACGAGGACCCGGCGGGCCGCGCGTCCCCGTTCCGTTTCCCGGGAACCGATGAGGATTCGATCGGGATTTTCCAGGTCGCTGACGGCCGAGCCTTCCGCCATGAATTCCGGGTTCGACAAAATGTCGAATCCGATGCCGTTGCCCGCGCTGTTCAGAATCCTTTCCATGGCCAGGGCGGTCTTCACGGGGAGCGTGCTTTTCTCGATGACGATCTTGTCGGATCCGGAATGCTGGAGAATCTGGCGTGCCGTGGCCTCCCAGAACTGGAGATCGGCGGCCATGCCGGCCCCGGCGCCGAAGGTCTTGGTGGGGGTGTTGACGCTCACGAAGATGATGTCGTTGTCCCGAATGCCGCCGGCGATGTCGGTGCTGAAGAACAGGTTCCTGCCGCGCGTGGCAAATACCAGTTCGTCCAGTCCCGGCTCGTAGATGGGCAGTGTGCCGGAATTCCATTCATCGATGCGCTTCGGGTTGATGTCCACCACGGTGACCCTGTAATCCGGGCATTTGTGAGCGATCATGGCCATCGTCGGCCCGCCCACATAGCCCGCGCCAATGCATAAAATATTTTTATTCATCGCTCCTGCCTGATTTCCCCTCCGCATTGCTTTTTCAACAAATGTCCGACGGAATCCACCTCAAGCCAGTTTCCGGAAATATGCGATGGTTTTCGCGAGGCCATCCTCCAGGGGAACTCGGGGTTGCCAGCCCAGTTTTTCACCGGCCAGCGCAATGTCCGGCTTGCGCTGCGCCGGGTCGTCCTGCGGAAGCGGCTTGAATACGATCTTCGAGCGGCTGCCCGTCATGCGGATGAGGATCTCGGCCAGCTGCAGAATGGTAAATTCCACGGGATTGCCGAGGTTCACCGGCCCGGTCAGCTCGGCGGGCGACTCCATCAGCCGGACCAGCCCGTCGATCATGTCGTCCACGTAGCAGAAGGAGCGGGTCTGTGAACCGTCTCCGAATACGGTCATGTCCTCGCCTCTCAGCGCCTGCACGATCAGGTTGCTGACCACGCGGCCGTCGTTGAGCGCCATGCGCGGACCGTAGGTGTTGAAGATTCGCGCGATCTTGATGCGAACCTGATTCTGGCGGTGGTAGTCCATCATGAGGCATTCGGCGGTTCGCTTGCCTTCGTCGTAGCAACTCCGGATGCCGATGGGATTGACCCGGCCCCAGTAACGCTCCGGTTGAGGGTGCACTTCGGGATCGCCGTACACCTCGGATGTCGAAGCCTGGAGGATGGTCGCCTTGACCCGTTTGGCCAGTCCCAGGGTGTTGATGGCGCCCATGACATTGGTCTTGATCGTCTTGATCGGATTGTACTGATAGTGCACGGGCGAAGCCGGACAGGCGAGGTTGTAAATTTCCTCCACCTCGAGATAGATCGGATTGATGATGTCATGGCGGATCAGTTCGAAATGCGGATCGGACAGCAGGTGGAGGATGTTGTTTTTGCTTCCCGTGAAGAAATTGTCGAGGCAGATGACGTCATGGCTCTCCCCGAGCAGTCGCTCGCACAGGTGTGAACCGAGAAAACCGGCTCCGCCGGTGATCAGAATTTTCTTCATATCGATCTTCCCTCGGGATTCATTCCCCGGCCCCGGCCGAATCCGCTTCCTGTCTTTCCCGGGAATCCGCTCCACTCACAGGATGACGACGGACGTCCGAATCATCGAGAGGCTGTTCAACGATGACCAGCCCCAACGGCCGCGGTTCCGGACCAGAGTCCAGGGAATGCGACCGCGGCCAAATTTTGGAAATCTAACTTCATTAATGCTATAGTGTCAACATCTTTATGACGGGACCGATGATCGTCCCGCTGAGAGCGCGCAATTCTCGAGGAGGGTGAATTCCCCGCCTTTCGGCTGCCTTTGGACGGGCGGGGAAAGGAAATCGCGATGACTTCAGGGAAACTCTACATTGTAGCGACACCCATCGGCAATCTGGAAGACATGACCCTGCGGGCGATCCGCATTCTGCGGGAAGTGAATCTCATTGCCGCCGAGGACACCCGGCAAACCCGCAAGCTGATGAGCGCCTATGAGATTTCTACGCCCCTGACCAGCCTTCACGAGTACAACGAGCAACGCAAGAGCGAAGCGCTGATCAGCCGGATCGAGACGGGCGAAAGCGTCGCCTATGTCTCCGATGCGGGAACCCCGGGCATTTCCGATCCGGGATATCGTCTGATCCGTGCCGCCATTGCGCGTGACATTCGGGTAATCCCCGTGCCCGGCGCTTCGGCGGTCGTGGCCGCGCTCAGCGGTTCCGGGCTTCCCATGGATCGATTCTTTTTTTGCGGATTTCTGCCGGCGAAAGCAGCCAAGCGTCGGCAAATGCTGGCCACGCTGGCCGACATCGAGGCAACCATGGTTTTCTATGAATCCCCCGTCCGGCTGGCGGCCGCCCTGCAGGATATGTCGGTTTGCCTGGGGGACCGGCCGGTCGCCGTTTGCCGCGAACTGACCAAAGCCTTTGAGGAGATCACCCGGGGTACGGTTAGGGATTTGATCCGGCGGCTTTCCGGAAAAACCGTCAAGGGAGAGGTGACCCTCATCGTCGGCGGCGGACGGAAAGAGACGGCGGAGGTTTCGAATGAAGCAATCCGGGAGCGGATCGGAGTGCTGGAGAAAGAGGAAAAGCTGTCACGGCGTGACCGGATCGAGCGGGTGGCAAGTGAAATGGGCGTATCCAGGAAACGGGTCTACAGCCTGGCGGTGAAGGCGGATGGCCGGGAATGACCATTCAGTATCAACCATTCAGTATCTGCTTGAACGGTTTAACGTGTTGTGATAGCAATAAGTATTTCGATCGGCCGGTCGTCGTTCGAAAGCGACGCAGGCTGGGCGTCGACAGACCGGGTGGTCTGATGATCTGTGCGGAGGTGCCACGTTGCGGGAGAATCTAAAAACGACCGATGCGGAAAAGCCGGTTTTCTGGCGTCCGTTGCAGTCCGGTGAAGTCATTCATGAGCTGGTCGATATCGTGGAAGATCCGACCGTGCCCGGGTTTCCCGCTGAAGCGGCCGGAGCCGGAAATCAGGCCGCGGCGACCGCCCAAACAGTGACGGACGCAAGTTCCATCGCCGGAATCCCGGCGGATGAACACAAGGATGGGATGGACGAAACCAGCCGGATCGTTGCCGCGACGGTGGAGCGGGTCGCCCGGGAAATGATCCCTGCGATTGCCGAACGGGTGATCCGCGAGGAGATTGAGAAACTCAAAAGCGAGATCGCCTGATGGGTTCCCGAACCTGAAAACGAGCGAGGAGGGGATGACCGGCCGATGAACATACCGAATCTTCTATCGCTGCTGAGAATTCTCCTCGTGCCGGTGCTGGTGATCTTCCTCATCAACAAAGCCTTCCTGAAGGCCCTCGTTCTTTTCACGGCGCTGGGCATAACGGATGCTCTCGACGGATTTCTTGCCCGGGTGCTCAAGCAGCAGACCGTCCTGGGTTCCTATCTGGATCCGATCGCCGACAAGGTCCTGATCACGAGCTGCTTTCTGTCCCTGGCGATTCTGAAGGTGATGCCGGGCTGGCTTGCCGTGATCGTGATCAGCCGGGACGTCATCATCCTTCTGGGTATCGCCATGCTGTCGATCATGTCGGTTTCCGTGGAGATCCGGCCGCTGTTCGTCAGCAAGGTCACCACAACGCTTCAGATCGGCGCGGTCTTCTTTGCTATGGTTTTCCGGGCGCTCCCCGATTCCCTGATGGTGGATAAGTCGTGGCTGATGATCCTGTACTGGGTGACGGCGTTCTTTACGATCCTGTCGGGTTTCCAGTATGTTGCAAGGGGATACCGGATGATGAACCACACCTGAAGCGGGGCGCGTCCCGCCGCGATAAAAAAGAGAGATTTGTCTTGACATCACTGCATTTTCCTGTTAGAAGAAGCCCGCTTTTCGAGTATCGAAACACTGTAGGCACGTAGCTCAGGGGGAGAGCGCCATCCTGACGCGGTGGATGTCCAGGGTTCAAATCCCTGCGTGCCTACCATTTAATTCAAGTACATTCCCGCACGAAGACGGGTCGCAAGTGAAGAAGGGCATCAGCAAAGGTGATCAGGCGGTGCCCTTTCTTTAATCAGGGGACAGAGATGATGAATGACATCAAGGTTGCATTGCCCGATGGCGTTGAGAAGTGTGTCGCCGCGGGGAGTACGGTCGAGCAAGTCCTCGCCGCCTGGAAACCGGAACTTCTCTCTTCCACCTTAGCCGCCAGAGTGAACCAGACCCCCGTCGATCTCAGCCATCCCCTGCGGAGCGACAGCGCTGTTGTGCCGATCGATATCCAGTCCCGGGAGGGGCTGGCCATCCTCCGCCACAGCATCTCCCATGTCATGGCCCAGGCGGTTCAGGATCTCTTTCCGAATGTCCAGGTCAGCATCGGGCCGTCCATCGAAGACGGTTTCTATTACGATTTCGAATATGCCGAGACCTTCACGCCGGAGGACCTCGAGAAGATCGAGCAGCGAATGCGCACGATTGCTGCGGCCAACCACCCCTTTCGACGGCGGGAAGTCGACCGAGAGGAAGCCATCGCCCTGTTCCGAAGCAAGGGGGAATCCTACAAGGTCGAGCTCCTGAACGACCTTCCCGGCGACGTCAGGACGGTGAGCCTGTACACCCAGGGCGATTATCTGGATCTGTGCCGGGGTCCGCACATCCCGGCAACGGGAATGATCCGGGCCTTCAAGCTCCTGAACGTGGCGGGCGCCTATTGGCGGGGCGACGAGAAGAATAAGATGCTCCAGCGCATCTACGGCACGGGCTTCGCGACGGAAGAGCAGCTTGCCGAGCACCTCCGGGTGATCGAGGAGGCAAAAAAGCGGGATCACCGCCGTCTGGGCCGGGAGCTGGATCTGTTCCAGATGAACGACGAGGCCGGGCCGGGCCTCATCATCTTCCATCCCAAGGGCATGTTGCTGCGCTACCTGATCGAGGAGTGGGAGCGAAAGGAACACCTGAAGCGCGGTTACGACATGGTGATGGGGCCGCAGATTCTCAAGGCCGACCTCTGGAAGAAATCGGGCCATTACGAGCATTACCGGGAGAACATGTACTACACCGAAGTGGAAGATCAGGAGTACGGGATCAAACCGATGAACTGCCTGTCCCACATGCTGATCTACAAATCGAAGATTCGCAGCTACCGGGATCTTCCCCTGCGCTACTTTGAACTGGGCACCGTTCATCGCCACGAAAAAACCGGCGTGCTGCACGGCCTGATGCGGGCCCGCCAGTTCACGCAGGACGACGCCCACATTCTGTGCATGCCGGAGCAGCTCAACGCCGAAATTCGCGCCATTGCGGATTTCGTGGCGTACGCGATGAAGATTTTCGGATTTGAATACGAGGTGGAACTCAGCACCCGGCCGTCCAAATCCATCGGTTCCGACGAAGACTGGGAACTTGCGACTTCGGCCCTGGAGGGCGCTCTTCGGGACGGCAACATGCACTACGACATCAATGAGGGCGATGGCGCCTTTTACGGTCCCAAGATCGATTTCAAACTGAAGGATGCGCTGAAGCGGAAATGGCAGTGCGCCACCATCCAGTGCGATTTCACCCTGCCGGAGCGTTTTGATCTCAGCTACATCGGCCCGGACGGGGAGAAACACCGCCCGGTCATGCTGCACCGGGTGATCCTGGGAGCCATTGAACGGTTCATGGGCGTCCTCATCGAACATTACGCCGGCGCCTTTCCGGTCTGGCTTTCGCCGGTTCAGGCCGTCATCCTGTCCGTGACGGACAAGCACATCCCTTATGGAGAGAAGGTTTACCGGCAGCTCGTTGACGCGGGAATCCGCGCGGAAAGGGGTTTCGACAACGAAAAGCTCGGCTTCAAGATCCGGCAGGCCCAGATGCAGAAGATTCCCTACATGCTGGTCATCGGCGACCGGGAAATGGAGGCGGGGCAGATATCGCCCCGACAGCGGGACGGCAGGAATCTGGGGTCGATCGGCGTTGACGCCTTTGTCGCGCTGGTGAGGGAACAGTGCGATCGCTACCAGTGAGACTTCATTCATGACGGGAGGCATCAGGAGGTGAACTATAGCTAAGGATTTGAGGATCAACCGTGAAATCCGGGCGGCATCCGTCCGCGTGATCGACGCCGAGGGGACCCAGCTGGGGATCCTGGCGCTGTCGGATGCTCTGGCGGAAGCGGCCAAAGGCGGTCTTGATCTGGTCGAGGTGGCGCCCAATTCCACCCCGCCCGTCTGCCGGATCATGGACTACGGGAAGTTTCGGTACCAGCAGAGCAAGAAACTTCAGGACGCGAAGAAAAGCCAGACCGTCATCCAGATCAAGGAAATCCGCTTAAGGCCCAAGACAGAGGCGCACGACCTTGAGGTCAAGATCCGGCATGTCCGGAAATTTCTCGAACAACGAGACAAGGTCAAGATCACGATGATGTTCCGGGGGCGGGAAATCACCTATGCCGAACTCGGCAGAAAGATCATGGAAGAGATTCGGGAAGCTCTGGCCGACGGCGCCGTTATCGAGCAATATCCGAAGCTGGAAGGAAGAAACATGATCATGATCCTGGCGCCGAAGAAATAGGTCCGGCGACGGTCGCGGATATCAAACGAAGAAGGGAAAAAAAATGCCAAAGATGAAGACACATCGCGGTGCGGCAAAACGTTTCAGCCTGACGGGAAGCGGCAAGGTCAAGAGAAGCAAAGCCTTTGCCAGCCACATCCTGACGTCCAAGACGACGAAACGAAAAAGAAATTTGAGAAAGGGAACGATTCTCGACAAAACCGACGAGCGGGAAGTCAAGAAGTTGCTTCCCTACGCGTGAATCATTAGAAGCGGAGAACGGAGAAGAAGAAATGTCGAGGGTGAAAAGGGCGATTACCGCCAAGAAGAAAAGAAGAAAGGTCTTGAAGATGGCCAAGGGCTTCTTCGGGGCGCGGAGCCGTCTGCTCCGGACAGCCACGGAGGCCGTCGAAAAGGCCATGCAATACGCATACAGGGACCGCAGGGCGCGGAAGCGCGATTTCCGGCGGCTGTGGATTGTGCGGATCAGCGCCGCTGCCCGCCTGAATGACATCTCCTACAGCCGTCTGATGGACGGCCTCAAAAAGGCCCGTGTCGATATTGACCGCAAAATCCTGGCGGATTTGGCCGTGAATGATGCACAGGCGTTTGCCGAGATTGCATCCGTCGCAAAGGGCAAACTGGCGGCATGATCCGGGATCTGGAGGCGCTTCAGAAAACAGCGGAAGGAGAGCTGGAGCGGGCGGCGACGGAAGAAGAACTTCTTGCCGTCAAGACACGGTATCTCGGAAGAAAGGGCCTGCTGACGGGTCTGCTTCGGAACATCGCCGGCGTGCCGATCGAGGATAGGCCGCTTTTCGGGAAACGTTCCAACGAGGTCAAAGAGGCGCTGATCAAAAAGATCGACAGCGCCCTTCAGCACATGGCGTCCCGCAGTCGGGGCGAGGCGCTGCTTCGGGAAAAGTTGGATGTCACCCTTCCCGGCCGGAGAATCCGGTACGGGAGGCTTCACCCCGTGACGCAAATATGCCGCGAAATTACGGAGATATTCTCCACGCTGGGTTTTTCCGTGGAGGAAGGCCCGGAAGTCGAGTCGGATTATTACAATTTCGAAGCCCTGAACATCCCCAAGAATCACCCCGCCCGGGACATGCAGGACACCTTCTACATGGAAGAGAACATCGTCCTGCGGACACATACCTCCCCCGTCCAGATCCGGACCATGGAGAAGCGGAAGCCGCCGGTGCGGATCCTCTCGCCGGGGCGGGTTTACCGTCCCGATTCCGACGTGTCCCATACGCCCATGTTCCACCAGATCGAAGGCTTGCTTGTCGACAGGAGAATCACGTTCGGCGATCTGAAAGGGACCCTCACCTTCTTCATCAAAAAAGTTTTCGGTGAAACGACCGCCGTTCGGTTTCGCCCCAGTTTCTTTCCCTTTACGGAGCCCAGCGCCGAGGTGGACATTCGGTGCGTGATGTGTCACGGAAGCGGCTGCCGCGTCTGCGGGCAGAGCGGCTGGCTCGAGATCCTGGGATCCGGCATGGTTGACCCGCAGGTCTTCATCAATGTGGGATACGATCCGGAAGAGGTTTCGGGTTTTGCCTTCGGTCTGGGCCTGGAGCGGATCGCCATGCTGAAGTACGGCGTTTCCGATATCCGGCTGTTCTATGAAAATGACCGGCGCTTCCTGGAGCAGTTCTGACCACGTTGTTCGAACTTCACAAGCGGTTCTGCCTTTGCATGAAAAAACTTGTCCGGGGACCGGGAACCGCCGCCGGCGGTTCCACGTTTCCGGTTTCCCGCAATCGGAATTTCGAGGGGTGCGTTTATGTTAGTCAGTCTGCGGTGGCTCGGGGATTACGTTGACATCGATCTCACGCCTGCGGAGTTGGCCGACCGGTTGACCATGGCGGGACTTGAGGTGGACGCGATCCGTGACACCGCACCCGATTTTACCCGGGTGGTGGTGTCGAAAATCCTGTCCGTCAAGCCCCACCCGAATGCGGACAAGCTGTCCCTCTGCGAAGTAACCACCGGTACCGAGACCTTGCCGATCGTCTGCGGCGCCGCCAATATCCGTGCGGACGATGTCGTTCCCCTGGCCATGGTCGGCGCAACCATTCCCGGCGGCTACATCATCAAGAGTTCGGTCATCCGTGGTGAACGCTCCGAAGGCATGCTGTGCTCCGAGGAAGAGCTCGGCATCGGCCCGGACAACACGGGCATCATGATGCTGCCCGCCGGCCTGCGACCGGGGCAGGATCTCGCGGACGCCCTGGATTTGCGCGATACCGTTCTGGACATCGGCGTTACGCCGAACCGCCCCGACTGTCTGTCCATCATCGGGGTGGCGCGGGAAGTGGCGGCCGTCACGGGCCGCAGGCTCAGAAGACCGGACATCTCGTTCACCGAAACCGATGAGGACATCCACGGAATCACGTCGGTCCGGATCCTCGATCCCGACGCCTGCCCCCGGTACACGGCGCGGATCGTTCGGAACGTCGCCATCCGGCCCTCGCCGGCCTGGATGCGGCGGCGCCTGGAATCCGTGGGGCTGCGTGCGATCAACAATGTCGTGGACGTGACCAATTTCGTCATGATGGAGTACGGTCAGCCCCTCCATGCCTTCGACTTCCGGTTTCTGGAGGAGGGGCGGATCGTCGTCCGGAAATCCCGGGAAGGGGAGCCCTTTGTCTCCCTGGACGAAAAGGAGCGGATTCTCCGCGCCGAGACACTCATGATCTGCGACGGCGTCAAACCCGTGGCCATCGCCGGCATCATGGGGGGGCTCAACTCGGAGGTGAAGGAGGATACGTCCACGGTGCTGATGGAGAGCGCCTATTTCGATCCCGCATCGATCCGCCGGTCCTCCCGCTGGCTGGGAATGAGCACCGATGCGGCTTTCCGCTTCGAGCGGGGCATCGACCCGGAGGGGGTGGTCCGGGCGCTGAACCGGGCGGTGCAACTGATCGCGGAAACCTCCGGAGGCGCGATCTGCCGCGGTTACATCGATCAGTATCCCCGGAAAATCAGCGTTGCGGAAAACATTCCCCTGCGTGTCCGGCGGGTCAACGAGCTTCTCGGCACAAAAATCACGGCGGCCAGAATGATCCGCATTCTGGAGGGTCTCGAGATGACGGTGGCCAGAGAAGACCACCGGCGCTTCCGGGTTACACCGCCGACATTCCGCGTGGACATCAGCCGGGAAATCGATTTGATTGAGGAAATCGCGCGGCTTTACGGCTACGACCACGTTCCGGAAACGCTCCCTTCCGCATCCCACCTGACCCTGGAGAAGGGCCGGAAGAAGATCCTGGAGGAGCGCATGCGACGACTCCTGAACGGCTGCGGTTATTCCGAGGTGATCACCTACAGCTTCATCACGCCGGCCGCACCGGACCATCTGGCCCTCGATCCAGGCGATGCGCGGCGAAATCTGGTCAAAATCCGGAACCCGCTGACGGAGGACCAGTCCGTGATGCGGACCACGCTGGTATACAGTCTGCTGGAAACCATGCGGAAAAATGCCCATGCCGGTTGCTTCGACTTGAAGGTCTTTGAAATGGGCCGGATATTTCTGGCCGGGAAGCCGGGCGACCTTCCGGTGGAAATCAGCAAGGTCGGCGGCCTGTTGACCGGGGTGCGTTATGACGACGGCTGGCACTTCAAGGAAGTCGAGTCGGATTTTTTTGACATCAAAGGTTGCGTCGAGGGCATGCTGGATGATCTGAAGGTCGGAAGGGTCGGATATAGGGCGGATCTGCGCGAGCCCTTTCTGCATCCGGGAAGGTGCTGCGGCATCACCGCCGGGGAAGAGCCCGTCGGATTCCTCGGCGAGGTGCATCCGGATGTGCTGGCACGCATGGATTTGAAGAACCGCGCGATGGTTTTTGAAATCGACCTGGACCGTTTGGGCCGTTGCTTTTCGGACGAACTTTCCTACCGGGACGTTTCGAAATTTCCTTCCAGCTCCCGGGACGTGGCTTTCCTCGTTTCGCGGGAGCGTCAGGCGGAGGCCATGATCCGCTTTGCGCTGGATATCCACGAAGAATTGCTTGAAAAAGTCGCTATTTTTGATGTATATGAAGGAAGAGGCATACCGGAGGGTATGAAGAGTCTGGGGTTGCGTTTTTCCTACCGGGCCGCTGACAGAACGCTGACGGATTCGGAGGTGAACCGGGTTCACGGCGCCATCGTCAGGAGAATCATGGAACGGAGCGGCGCCAGAATCAGAGGAGAAGAGAATCAGGATGCAGGATTTGAAGGAGGGCTGAAATGACCAAGATCGACATCATCCAGGACGTTTATGAAAAGCTGGGTTTTTCAAAAAAAGATTCGGCCAGAATCGTCGAGTCGGTATTCGATCTCATGAAAGAAAGTCTTGCGCGCGGAGAAAAAATCAAAATATCGGGATTCGGCAATTTTCTCGTGAAGGAAAAAAAATCGCGCCGGGGAAGAAATCCGCAGACCGGTTCCGAGATTGAGATCACAGCCAGAAAGGTCCTGACCTTCAAATCGAGCCAAGTCCTCCGCAAAGCCCTGAACAGTTAGCCGATACCAGCCGGGCAGCTGCCCGCGAGGGAGCGGGCATTCAGGTTTTTCGCATGGACGCATCGATTCCCGACAAGGCTTATTTCCGAATCGGCGAGGTCAGCCGGATTCTCGGCGTTGCGCCTTACGTCGTCCGATACTGGGAATCGGAATTCAAAAGCGCGGTCAAACCTTCCCGATCGACATCGGCACAGCGTCTCTACAGGCGCAGGGACGTGGAGATGCTGATTTTGATCAAGCAACTCCTCTACGTCGATCATTTCACCATCCTCGGAGCGAAAAGACAGTTGGCAAAATGGAAGACCGGAAAGTTTGAGGCTGATTCCGAAGAATACGGAAGGAGGCTGGCGGAAGTGAAAAGCCGCCTTCAGCAGGTGAAGGAAATGCTTCGGTGAAAAGCCGGACGGTCCTTTCCCGCCGTTCTCCCGCACGAAAGCCGATCGGCATCCGATCGGCTTTTTTCAATATCGCGGGGGGAGGCGATTCTGAATCCGCTATTTCTTGTTGGCGCGCTTGGACGCTTTCAGAGGATTGATCTTCTGGGCCGCCTCTTTGACTTCAACCTTGACATGGGTTGCCGTCGGGCATTTTCCCGTGAGCCACTTGACGGACGGCTCGGGGTAGACTTTGCAGTATTTTCCCGCGGCGTATTCGGCGACTTTCGCACATCCCTCGCATTGTTCGACGATCGGCTGGCATGCCCCGCCCTTGAAGCCGCATCCCTTTTTCGTCATCAGACCGCATTCCGTCCCGGCTTTGATGGTTTGACAGATCATATTTCGTTCCTTTCTTGTTCTGAGAAAACTGGAGTCCCCAAAAACGGGACTCTGTGAGACGCTTAAAAAAGCTGGACTATCTAACAAAACGCTGGAGTGCTGTCAAGAAAAAAAGAGTGTTCGACGCATGCGCGCTTCACCGGCCCGCTCATTTCCGATCCCCGAAAAATCAACGGGTTACCCGCAATAAAAAACAGATTTTTCTTGATTCTTGTTTTTCGTTGTGTTAGGCGTAGGCATCTTTCGTTTACAGCCGGAGGCTGCGCGCAAAAGCTTTTGCAGCAAGGCTTGGCTGTGGGCGGACTCGGCGTGTGCCGAAAGAGTGCATGATTCCCGGCCTGCTCATTGCAAAGAATTCGAAGCCGTCATCCTCCCGCGCCGGGGGCGGGAATGCCGGTCAAGACGCATGATCCCGTGTTGCTGTCATCCGGAGGCGTATGCTTCGGCAGAGAGCGATCCGCTGGGTGCGGGTTGCTCTAATAAAAAATTTTTTGAAATTGAAAGGGGGAGCAGTAGAGATGACGAAGGCGGATTTGATTGATGTGATGGCGGCGGATGCGGGGATTTCGAAAGCGGCTGCGACCAAGGCGCTGAGTTGCTTCATGGCATCGGTTGCGAAGGAACTCAAGAAGAACGGTAAATTGAGTCTTGTCGGGTTCGGGACATTCTCCGTGTCGAAAAGAAAAGCGAGAGAAGGCCGGAATCCCCAGACGGGAAAAACCATCAAGATACCTGCCAAGAAAGTCGTCAAGTTCAAGGCGGGCAAGGCTTTGTCCGATAAAGTCAAATAAGGTCTTCTACAAAAAATAATCCCAACTAAGGCCTCCGATCTTTGTCTTGTTTCGGGGGCTTTAGTGCATTTAAGCGCGTTGCTTCCATGAGGTTTGACGATGGCGAAGGGAGCGGACAAGGTGGCGAAAAAACGGATCTTGAGCGGCATGCGCCCGACAGGGAAGCTTCATCTGGGCAATCTGCACGGCGCGCTCAAAAACTGGATCGAGCTTCAGAATCGCGGAGACTACGACTGCTACTATTTCGTTGCGGATTGGCACGCGCTGACGAGCGATTACGGTGATACGGAAGAAATACGGGCCCACACCTTTGACATGGTCGTCGACTGGCTCAGCGCCGGTCTCGATCCGGGACGAAGCACCCTCTTCGTGCAGTCCGGCGTCAAGGAGCATGCCGAACTGTTCCTGCTGCTCTCCATGATCACGCCGCTGGCCTGGCTGGAGCGGAATCCGACCTACAAGGAGATGAAGACCGAACTCGCCGGCAAGGATCTGTCCACGTTCGGATTTCTGGGCTATCCCGTCCTTCAAGCCGCGGACATCATCATGTACAAGGCGCATGGCGTGCCTGTCGGGGTCGACCAGCTCCCTCATGTGGAGTTGACCCGGGAAATCGCCAGACGGTTCAACTTCCTGTACCGGGAGATCTTTCCCGTCCCCGATCCGTTGCTGACCGATTTTCCGAAGCTGCTCGGCATCGACGGGCGAAAGATGAGCAAGTCTTACGAAAATTCCATTTACATCAGCGACCGGGGCGACGCCCTGGCCCAAAAGATCGCCGCCATGTTCACCGATCCGCAGCGCATGAGGAGAAAGGATCCCGGCCGGCCCGAACTGTGCAACGTCTTCACCTTCCATCAAATCTACTCGCCGGTCACGGATGTCGTGCAGATCGCTAATGCGTGCCGTACGGCGGGGATCGGCTGCACGGACTGCAAGAAGCAGCTTGCCGCCCGCATTGCCGAGGCCATGAAGCCGGTCCACGATCGGCGGGACCACTATCTGGGACACCCGGAAGAGGTTCGCCGAATCATCGAAGACGGAAACGACCGGGCCGCCCGAATCGCCCGACAGACCATGGAGGAGGTCCGGGAAGCCGTCCGCATCTGATATGGGTTATGAAATCAAGCTCGACATTTTTGAAGGTCCCCTTGATCTTCTCCTGTATCTCATCAAAAAAAACGAGATCGACATCTACGATATTCCGATTGCCCTGATCACGAAGCAGTATCTGGAATACATCGAAATGATCCGGTCCCTCAACCTCGACCTGGCCGGGGAATTCCTGGTGCTGGCCTCGACCCTGATCCACATCAAATCGCGGATGCTCCTCCCCGTTCCCGAGGATGAGGAGGTGGAGGACGAGGAGGATCCGCGGGCGGAGCTGGTCCGGCAGCTCCTGGAATACCAGGCCTTCAAGGAGGCGGCCCTGCAGCTCGACGGACGGCCGGTTCTGGAGCGGGACGTCTTCAAGCGGGCCTGCCCCGTCGAGGTGTCCGATCTCCCGGAAGATCCGGATGCCTTGGAGGAGATGGATGTGTTCGATCTGGTCAAGGCTTTTCAACAGATGGTCGCTCGAATGGACCCGGGCGAGCGGATCGAGATCGACGGGGAAAAAATGTCGCTGACGGACCGCATCAATGAAATCATGGACCGTCTGACGGAGCGTGGAAACCTGACTTTTACGGAGCTTCTCGGGGAAAGGGGGGACCGGCGCTGGATCCTGTACACATTTCTGGCGGTCCTGGAACTCATGAAATTGAGGATGATCCGGGCTTATCAGGGCGAGTCGTTCGGCGTGATCCGGATCTTTCTGGCGGTGGATTCGTAAATGGAAGAAATCAAGGCGATTGTGGAGGCCCTCGTTTTTGCGTCCGATGTTCCGCTGTCTCCGGACAGGATCGGGGAGCTGCTGCCCGGGTCGGAGAAGGGCGAGATCCGGAAGCTTTTGGAGGAACTGGTCGGTGAATACGGCGAGCGGCAGGGGGGCATCGATCTGCGGCCCGTGGCGGGCGGGTACCAGTTCCGGACGCGGGCGGACCTCGCACCGTGGGTGCGGAAGCTGAAAGCGGGGAAGCCCGCCGGGCTTTCCCCGGCGGCCATGGAGACGCTGGCCGTCGTGGCTTACCGACAGCCGGTGGTCAAGGCGGATATCGACCGGTTCCGCGGCGTCGATGTCAGCGGCTCTCTTCGGGGCCTGTTGGACAAGAAGCTGGTCCGGATCGTGGGCCGGAAGGATGTTCCGGGCAAGCCGATTCTCTACGGCACCACGAAGCGATTTCTGGAGGTCTTCAACCTGAAGGACCTTGCCGAGCTGCCGACGCTCCGCGAGTTCAACGACTTGCAGGAATGAAAGAACGCCTTCAGAAGATCATGGCACGGGCCGGCGTTGCTTCCCGGCGGGCGGCCGAAGGGATGATTCGGGAGGGACGGGTCAGCGTCAACGGTCAGGTGGTTTCCCTTCCGGGAACGCCGGCGGATTCCGAAAGGGATGAGATCCGCGTGGACGGGCGCCTCATTGCCGTGGAAGCCGCCAAAATCTATCTGATACTGCACAAGCCCCGGGGGTATGTGACGACGCTCGACGACCCGCGGCGAAGGCCCATCGTGACGGATCTGCTCGCCGATGTCGTGGAGCGGGTCTTTCCCGTGGGGCGGCTCGATTACGATTCGGAAGGCCTGCTGCTGTTCACCAACGACGGCGACTTTGCCCTGCGGCTCCAGCATCCGCGGTTTCGCGTTCCCAAAACCTATCGCGTGAAGGTCGATGGGCGCCTGTCGAACGGGGAGATGCGCATGCTGTGCGACGGCATTCCGATGGAGGACGGCATGTTCCGCGCGGTATCCGCTGTCATGGAGCGGAAGAGCCGCAAGAGCTGCTGGGTGCAGGTTACCGTCACGGAAGGAAGAAACCGGGTGATCCGCCGCGCTTTTGAAGCGCTGGGCCATTCCGTCGTCCGGCTGATCCGTGTCGCCGTGTCGGACCTTTCCCTGGGCGATTTGAAGCCGGGATCTTATCGGCATCTGACCAAAAAAGAGGTTTCCGGACTGATCCGCAAGCCGAAATAGGCCGATATTTTTGGAAAAAATTGTCTTGACATTCATCGGAAAATAAATCATAGTCGCCGAAAATAAAGACATATTATCAGGTTATTCCACCAACCCCGTTTTATTAATCACAGAGCGAATTTATCAGGATCAGGCATGGCAAGGAGGAAGTATGAATAAATCCGGACTCATTGAATCTTTGAGCAAAAAGGAAGGGCTGACGGAGAAACGGGCCATCGATGTCGTCAATCTCATCTTCAAGGGATTCACGGCGGAGCTGAAAAAGGGCGGCCGGATCGAAATCCGGGGTCTGGGCAGCTTTGTCGTCCGGGATTATCAGGCCTACACGGGCCGGAATCCGAAAACGGGCAGGAGCATTAAGGTTGCACCGAAAAAACTTCCATTTTTCAAGGTCGGCAAGGAACTGAAGGAGCGGGTGGACGGGAGGAAATAGAACGTCCCTTTCCCGGCCCGGACACACGCGTTGATGCCGGACCAATCAATGACAACGGCATGATGATGTTCAGGGGATCGGCAACGGTCCCCTTTCTTTTTATGGATCGAGAAGCGGGGCGCCCGGCTGGTCCGGACGGCGCTCCTGATGCTCATGGGCGTCGGTCACCCGCGGGTGGCTTGCGAATGGATGCCCCTGGACGATTCCCGCCCCCTTCTGCGCTGCGCCCCGCTAGCTCATCATCCCTTCCTCGCGGAAGCTGAAGAAGCGGTTTTCCCCGATGATAATGTGGTCGTGAACCAGGATGTCCAGCACGCGGGCGGTTTCCTGGATGGTCCGGGTGAGGCGGATGTCGGCATCCGAAGGCCGGATGTGGCCGGAAGGGTGATTGTGGAGCAGGATGATTGCCGATGCCTTTCTTTTCAGGGCGTTTTCAAGCACCTTTCTCGGGTAGACCACGGCCTGGTTGACGATGCCCTCCTGGATGGTTTCCTCGTCGATGATGCGGTTCTGCGCATCCAGGAAGATCACGCGGAACTGCTCGTCCTTGAGCCCTCCCAGGGCGGTCTTGCAGTAGTTCACCAGCTCGCTCGTGCAGGTGATCTGGGTCTTCTCGCCGGCCTGCTGCCAGAGATAGCGCGCGCAGAGGTCCTTGATCAGCTTCATCAGGGTGGCGGAATGGGGCCCGATGCCGATGACCTTTTCGAGATCGGCCCGGTCCGCGTCGAGGATGCCCCGAATGCTGCCGAAGGCTTTGAGGAGCGCCCGGGCGCGCGGTTTGACATCCCCCTGGGGGATGGCGTAGCACAGCAGCAGCTCGACGGCCTCGTAGTCGTGGAGCGCTTCCAGACCCGCCCTGCGGTACTTCGCTTTCAGGCGCTCCCGGTGCCCCTTGTGGTCCGGGGCGTTTTCAGACCCGCCCCGTTTCTCCGCTGGAACGGACATCCCGCAGTCCTCAGGCCAGGCAGCGGTTCACGAAGTCCCAGTTGATCAGCTTTTCGACGACGGCGCTCAGATAGTCCGGCCGGCGGTTCTGATAGTCCAGGTAGTAGGCGTGCTCCCAGACATCGATCGTGAGCAGGGGCTTCAGGCCGTGTGCGATGGGGGTGTCGGCATTGGCCGTCTTGGTGATCTTGAGATTGCCCTTGTCGAGCACGAGCCAGGCCCAGCCGCTTCCAAACTGGGTGGCTCCCGCCGTCTTCAGCTCCTCCGCAAACTTTTCGTAGCTGCCCCAGGCGGCCCGGATCTTCGCCGCCACGGCCCCCGTGGGCGCTCCGCCGCCGCCCGGCTTCAGGCACTGCCAGTAGAAGGAGTGGTTCCAGACCTGGGCGGCATTGTTGAAGAGGCCGACTTTGGCCGCGTCGCCGGCCGTCTTTTGAATGATGGTTTCGAGGCTTTCTTTTTCCAGGTCCGTTCCGGCAATGAGCTTGTTGCCGTTGTCCACATAGGCGCGATGGTGCTTGCCGTAGTGGAACTCCAGGGTGTTGGCGCTGATGACCGGCGCCAGGGCGTCTTTCGCGTAGGGCAGTTCAGGCAGTTGAATGGCCATGATCCGATCTCCTTTCCTGAGGGTTGTCTTCTTTGGTCATGAACTATAACGATCTTTATCAAATATGCAAGGGAACTCTTTTCCCGATCAACCATCGGGAAGGACGATTTTCCCGCCGGCCACCATCTCTCGAAGCTCCTTTTTGCTGAACTTGCCGACGCTCGTTTTGGGGATCTGGTCCAGGAACACGAACTGGTCGGGGATCCACCAGCCGGCTTTCACCTTGTCCCGAAGGAAGTCCTTCAGCTCTTCCGCGCTGGCCGACTCGCCCGGCTTCAGGACCACGCAGCCCAGCGGCCGCTCCTGCCACTTCTCGTGGGGAATGCCGATCACCGCCGCTTCCAGGACCTTGGGGTGGGCCATGATCAGGTTCTCCAGATCGACGGAGGAGATCCATTCGCCGCCGCTCTTCACGAGGTCCTTGGTCCGGTCCACCAGCCGGACGTAGCCCTCCTCGTCGATCGTGCCCACGTCGCCCGTATGCAGCCAGCCCCCGGCGAAGGTCTGCTTCGTCCGCTCCGGGTCACGGTCGTATTCCCGGGCGATCCAGGGCCCGCGCAGGAGGATCTCCCCCATCTCCCTGCCGTCCGCGCGGACCTCCCGCCCGAGCTCATTGACGATTTTCATCTCCAGGCCGGCGACCAGCAGTCCGGCGCTGGTCTTGACGTCGTATAGCCGCTCTTTCGGCAGTCCGGCCATGTCGCTCTTGGGAATGGCGGCGAGGGCCAGGGGCGTGGTTTCCGTCATGCCGTAGGCCTGAGACAGCGGAAAGCCGTACTTTTCGTTCAGGGCTTCCATGAGGTAGCGGGGGCAGGCGGCACCGCCGGAATAGACCGCCTTGAGCGAGGAGAAATCGTGCTCCCCGCCGCCTTCCAGGTACTGGTAGAGCATCATCCAGATGGTGGGGACGCCGGCCGAGAAGGTCACCTTCTCCTCGGCGATGATCCTGCACAGGACGGACATGTTCAGGACTTCCCGGCCCGGCAGGACCTGCTTGCATCCCGAGCCGACGGCGCCGAAGGGCGCGCCCCAGGCATTGGCGTGAAACATGGGGACGACGTGAAGCACGCAGTCCCGTTCGCCTACCCCGAGGGTGGTTCCCACGGCGCCGCTGTGCAGCATGAGCCCGCGGTGGGAATAGGCGACACCCTTGGGGTCTCCCGTCGTGGCGGAGGTGTAGCAGAGCAGCGCCTGGTCCCATTCGCTGAGGTTTTCCGGAAAGTCGTAGCTTTCCGGGAAACGGGAGATCCATTCGTCGTACAGGCAAACCGGCGACAGGCCGGTCTGCGGCATCTTTCCGGATTGCGTCATGATCACGAAGTGCCGGACGGTCTTCAACTGGTCCTTTACCAGCTCCACGAAGAAGAGCAGGTCCTCGTCCACGAAAATGACCTTGTCTTCGGCGTGATTGAGGACGTAGGCAAGATGGTGCATGGGCAGCCGGAAGTTCACGGTGTGAAGCGTAGCCCCCGTGCAGGGGACGCCGAAGTAAAGCTCCAGATGGCGGTGGCTGTTCAGGGCGATGCTGGCAACGCGGTCGCCCTTGCCGATGCCCAGGGAGGCAAGGGCGTTTGCGAGCCGGCAGGTTCTCTTGAAATAATCGCCGTAGGTGTAGCGGAAGGTCTCACCGGGATATATGGAGACCAGCTCTTTTTTGGGGAAGTATTTCGCTGCCCGAAGCAGGAAGGTCCTCAGCAGCAGGGGATAGTCCATCATGGCCGCGTTCCTCCTTTCTCAGTCCATGGCTCGCACGGCGAGCCGCGTTCGTGAAGAGGTTTCCCGGAAAGCCGGAGGGGTTTCCCGCGAGTCATTGTGCCGAAGGCTCACCCCCTTTCCTTCGCCTTCGAAAGTCCAGCCGGAGAAAGTACAGGATCGGGAAGATGCTGCAGACGGCCGACGGGATCGAGGACTCCCGGCTGAACAGGGTGAGCGCGAGGCCTCCCGACAGTCCGGAGTTTTTCAGGGCGCCCAGCAGGACCAGGCCGGTGGTCCGGTCGCTGCGGATGCCGAGCAGGCGGGCGGCTGACGCGATCAGCAAGCCCAGCAGAAAGGTGCTGGCGAAGGCGATGAGCACGACCGGGGCGAGAAAGAGGGGCCGGCTGATCAGGAGGTCCCGGTTCAGCCCCGTGATGGCGTAGAGGACCAGGGGAAAAAATGAAGTTCCGGCTGGTCAGCAGTCCTTTGATTCCGGCCGTCGCCATGGCATCCGTGATCCCGTCGAAATGGATTCGCCCTTCGCATGCCGCGGGTCGAATGTTGATGGAAAGCTTCCGAAGAATACTCTTTAAATTATCATCGAATGTCGATAAAATGCCAGCAAATTATCGGGAATGGGGGAGATAAAATGGCGGCCAGGATCGGGCTCGCACTGGGAAGCGGTTCTGCGCGCGGCTGGGCGCATATCGGCGTCATTCGGCGCCTGCAGGAGGAGGGGCTTGGGATCGACCTGGTGTGCGGCACCTCGATCGGGGCTGTCGTCGCCGGCGCCTATGCCGCGGATTTTCTGGATCCGATGGACAGCTGGGTCCGCGAAATGAGCTGGTCGGACATCCTCGGCTTCATGGACGTGACCGTGCCGCGCTCCGGTCTCATCGAGGGGGGAAAGATCATCCAGTATTTCCGGGAGAATCTTTCCGATTCCCGCATCGAGGACCTGCCGGTCCCCTTCGGCGCCGTGGCTACGGACCTGAAGACGGGCAAGGAGGTCTGGCTGCAGAAAGGCTCCCTGATGGATGCCATTCGGGGCAGCATGTCCCTGCCGGGGATCCTGACCCCCTTTCTGTGCGAAGGCCAGTGGCTGGTGGACGGGGGCCTGGTCAACCCCGTGCCCGTGTCGCTTTGCCGCGCGATGGGAGCGGACCTGGTCATCGCCGTCAACCTGAATTCGGACATCATGGGGAAGCCCAGGTTCACCCGGGTGCCCGGTCAGCCGCCGGCCGGGGAAGCGGCGCCGGAGGATCTGACCCTGCCGAAAAAGCTGGCGGCCTTTTTCAACGGCAAGCTGAAAGGGGCCAAGATCTCGCTTCTGAAGCGTTTCGGACCGGCGCGGACGGACCGGGGGCCGTCCCTGTTCGAGGTCATCGCCATGTCCATCAACATCATGCAGGACCGGATCACCCGCCAGCGGCTGGCCGGCGAGCCCCCCGACGTGCTGGTCTCGCCGCGCCTGAACCATATCGGCCTGCTGGAGTTCAACCGGGCCGCCGAAACGATCGAAGAGGGCCGCCATGCCATGGAGCGGATGATGCCGCTTCTGCGGGACATGCTCGAGTAAGGCGGGCGGCATCGGCAGGTTGCGGATATTTCGCTTCGTAACGGCGCGTCCCGCCACCGGTTCCCTCAGGGCGTTACGGTGCTGAAATCCCGTTCAGCCATTCCCTCAAGTCAGCCAGGGCGCGCTCGGCGTAGGCCTTTCCCCGGTCCCTTCGGGTGACGTTTCCCGTCAGCGGCGGAAAGAGCCCGAAATTCACGTTCATCGGCTGATAGTTCCGGGCGTCCGCATCGGCGATGTGGCGCAGCAGGGCCACCAGGGCCGTCGTTTCCGGGGGCAGGGGAACGTCCCGGCCGGCCCGGATCCGCGGCGCGTTCAGGCCGGCCAGGAGGCCCATGGCGGCCGATTCCACGTAGCCTTCGACTCCCGTGATCTGTCCGGCGAACAGGATGCGGTCGTGCCCGCGGAGCTGGAGGGTCTTTGCCAGCAGGGCGGGGGCGTTGATGAAGGTGTTGCGGTGGATGCTTCCGTGGCGGACGAATTCGGCGTGCTCCAACCCCGGGATCATCCGGAAGATGCGCCGCTGCTCCGGCCAGGTCAGGCGCGTCTGAAAGCCCACCAGGTTGA
This sequence comes from uncultured Syntrophaceae bacterium, assembly GCA_964460245.1. Lineage (GTDB taxonomy): Bacteria > Desulfobacterota > Syntrophia > Syntrophales > Fen-1087 > JAXDBM01. Next base: position 23,235 of record CAYWTL010000025.1, read on the forward strand.
ACATCGTCATCGCCCGGTTCTCCGGGCGGAGCTGGACGACCGCGTAGGGTCTCCTTCCGGTTTTCGGGTCGACGAGGCCGACGGGCTTCATCGGCCCGAAGACCAGCGTCCGGATCCCCCGGCGTGCCAGCACTTCCACGGGCAGGCACCCTTCGAAGCACTTCACCGACTCGAAGGACCGGACCGGCGCTTCCTCCCCTTCCGTCAGTGCCTTCCAGAAGAGTTCGTATTCATTCCTTTCCAGGGGGCAGTTCAGGTAGTCCCCCTCGCCGCTCTCGTAGCGCGATGCGCGGAAGACCTTTGCGAAGTCGATGGAGTCCGCCTCGACAATCGGCGAGATCGCATCGTAGAAGTACAGCGCGTCCGCGCCGGTGAGGCGCCCGATGGCCCCGGCGAGCGGATCGGAGGTCAGCGGTCCCGTGGCGAGGATCACCGGCTCCCCCTCGGGAATGTCCGTGACCTCTTCCCGGACGATCCGCAGCTCGGGCAGCGCGGACAGGCGGTTTTCGATGTGGCGGGAAAAATCGGCGCGGTTGACGGCCAGGGCCCGGCCGGCCGGGACCGCCGTGGCATCGGCGGCCTCCAGGATCAGCGAGTCCAGCAGGCGCATTTCCTCCTTCAGCAGGCCGACGGCGTTTTCCAGGCCGGCGGCTCGCAAAGAGTTGCTGCAGACGAGCTCCGCCAGCAGCGGAGTCTGGTGGGCCGGCGAAAAACGCTGCGGCCGCATCTCGTAGAGAACCGCTGCGTGTCCCCGCCGGGCGATCTGCCACGCCGCCTCGCAGCCGGCCAGGCCGCCGCCGACAATGACGATGGGGGCGTCGGGCTTCATCGCAAGACCGGATCGCCTGCCGCGGGGCGGACTAGGCTTTGGGTTTCATGATGTTCTTGCATTCGGGGTAGCCGGTGCATCCGAGGAAAGTTCCGAACCGCCCCCGCCGGACCGCCATGGGCCGCCCGCACTTGTCGCAGGGCGTGTCCGTTACTTCGGGCTCCCGCGAACGCGCGCCGCCGCCCTGGCCCTTCTTGATCTTCACGATGTTCTGGCAATCGGGATAGCCGGAGCAGCCGAGAAAGGCGCCGTAGCGCCCCTTCTTGACGACCATGGGCCGGCCGCACTTTTCGCAGGAGACGTCGCTGACTTCCTCCTTGACGGGCGTGATGGCGCCGTTCTCGTCTTTTTGAATGTTGACGACATTCCGGCATTCCGGGTAGCCGGAGCAGCCGAGAAAGGTCCCGTAGCGGCCGTTCTTGACGACCATGGGGCGCCCGCACTTTTCGCAGGCGTGATCCGACTCCACCGCCCGGGGATCCGGCGGGACGATCTCCCCTTCCGCATTGCGGGTGAAGTTCCCCGTGTTCTTGCAGTCCGGGTAGTTCGAACAGGCCAGGAATTCCCCGTTCTTCCCCCACTTGACCACCATGGGGCTGCCGCATTTTTCGCAGACCAGGTCGGTGGGCGTCTCCTGACCTTTAACTTTCCGCATTTCCGTCTTGGCCTGTTTCAGCTCCTGCTCGAAGGGCAGGTAGAACCCGTTGAGCGTCTCGTGGCGCGTCGTCTTGCCTTCCTCGATCATGTCGAGCCGGCTCTCCATCTCGGCGGTGAAGGCGACGTCGAGTTCCCGCGGGAAATTCTTGACCAGGAGTTCCGTCACGATCGCGCCCAGGTCGGTGGGGTGGAAGCGCCCCTTTTCCAGCCGCACGTATTCCCGGTCCTGGATCGTGCCGAGGATCGCCGCATAGGTGCTCGGGCGGCCGATGCCCCGCTCCTCGAGTTCGCGGACCAGCGAAGCCTCCGTGAAGCGGGGTGGCGGCTGGGTGAATTTCTGCTCCGGCTTTAGCGAGAGCAGCTTCAGCGTCTCCCGCTCCGACACCGCGGGCAGCAGCCTGCCGAACTCGCCCTCCTCGCCATTTCCGTTGCCGTTGTCCTTGCCCTCCGTGTAGACGATCGTGAAGCCCGCGAATTTCATGACCGAGCCCTGGGCGCGGAAGACGCAATGGGCGGCGGTGATGTCGATCGTGGTCTGATCGAAGACGGCCGGGTTCATCTGGCTGGCGACAAAACGGTTCCAGATGAGCTGGTAGAGCCGGAACTGGTCGCCGCTCAGGTGCCCCTTGATGTCCTGGGGCCGGTAGGTCATGGAGGACGGCCGAATGGCCTCGTGGGCGTCCTGCGCCTTACCGGTGTTCTGGTAGGTCCGGGCCTTGGCGGGCAGGTATTGGGGTTCGTAGTTCTCCCGGATGTAGGACCGGGCCGCCCGCAGGGCCTCGTCGGCGATGCGCACGGAGTCGGTCCGCATGTACGTGATCAGCCCCACGGAGCCCTCCTTGCCCAGTTCGATGCCCTCGTAGAGCTTCTGCGCCACGCTCATCGTCTTCTTGGCGGAGAACCCCAGCTTTCGGGAGGCCTCCTGCTGGAGCTTGCTGGTCGTGAAGGGCGGGGATGGGGATCTCCGCGTCTCCTTCTTTTCCACCCGGACCACCACGAAGGCCGCGCGGTTCAGCTTTTCCACGAGGGCGGCCGACTGGTCCCCGTTGCCGACCTTTGCCTTCCGGTCGTAGATCTTGATGAGGCGGGCTTCGAAGGGGGGCGGATTGGCGCCCTCCAGCGTTGCCGTGATGTTCCAGTACTCCTCGGCGACGAACTTCCGGATTTCCTCCTCACGGTCGCAGATCATGCGGACCGCCACGGACTGGACGCGACCGGCGCTCAGTCCGCGCTTGACCTTTTCCCAGAGGAGAGGGCTGATCTTGTACCCCACCAGCCGGTCCAGGATCCGCCGGGCCTGCTGGGCCTCATATTTGTTGAAATCGAGCTCTTTGGGGTGACTGAGCGCCTCCAGGATCGTGTTTTTCGTCAGGTCGTTGAAGAGGACCCGGTAAATCTTCTTGTCCTTGCGGCCGACCTCTTCGGCAATGTGCCAGGCGATCGCCTCTCCCTCGCGGTCCGGATCGGGTGCCAGAAAGATGTTCGTGACGCCTTTGGCCGCTTTCTTCAGCTCCGACAGGGTCTTCTTTTTGGTCTCGATCACCTGGTACGTGGGCGTGAAATTCTGCTTCATGTCGATGCCCAGGGCGCTCTTCGGCAGGTCCTTGACGTGCCCCATGGATGCGCGGACGTCGAATTCCGGGCCCACGTATTTCCGGATGGTTTTGACCTTGGTCGGCGATTCCACGATGATGAGAGAGTCGGGCATAACGGTTATGGCTCCTTGCGCGTGTAAGTTTTGCCGGGCTTCTGCTCTACGATTCCCCGCAGTTCGAGGGTGAGGAGCGTGCCGAGCACCTCGCGGGCCGGCAGGCCGGTTGCTGCGACGATCCGGTCGATGTGCGCGGGCTTTTGCGACAGGGCCTGCCAGACCGCTTTTTCGGTTTCCGCGAGGGCGGTGCCGGGCGACGGTTTCTCTCCCGGAGTTTGCCCCTGCGCCGGCCGCGGCCGCGGCTCCGGCCGGACCTGCGTCCGTTCCCGGTCGACCTGGGGGAGGATCTCATCGAGGATGTCGTCGACGTCTTCGATCAGCTTGGCCCCCTGTTTGATCAACTGGTTCGTGCCCCTCGACCCGGAGGAATCGATGCTTCCGGGAACGGCAAACACCTCCCGGCCCTGCTCCAGGGCGATGCGGGCCGTGATGAGGGAGCCGCTCTTCTGGCTGGCCTCAACAACCGCCACCCCAAGGGAGATCCCGCTGATGATGCGGTTCCGCGCGGGGAAGTTCGGGGCGTTGGGCGGCGTGCCGAGGGGGAATTCCGAGACCAGCGCGCCCTGCCGTGCGATCTCGCCGTAGAGGCTTTCGTTTTCCGGGGGATAGACGACATCCAGGCCGCATCCCAGCACGGCGATCGTCCTTCCCTTTCCGGCCAGGGCGCCCCGGTGCGCCGCCGAATCGATGCCCCGGGCCAGGCCGCTCACCACGGTGACGCCCCGCAGGGCCAGCTCGCGGCACAGCCTTTCCGTCGTGTATTTTCCGTAGGCGCTGGCCGCCCGGGACCCCACGACCGCCACGCAGACATCATCCCCGTCCAGGTCGCCCTTTACGTACAGATAGGCCGGGTGGTCGTCCGTGGCCAGGAGCAGCGGCGGATAAAGGGGGTCCCGCGAGGTGACGATGGTAACGCCTGCCCGTCCGGCACGATCGATCTCCTGGTCGGCCTTCCTCCAGTTCGTGAAGGCTTTGATCCGAGAGGCCGACTTCGCCCCGATCCCCGGAACGGTCTGAAGCATCGACAGCGGCGCCGCGAAGACATCCCGGGGGGAGCCGAAGGCGTCCAGCAGCGACTGAAAGCCCACATTGCCGATCCCTTCCACCTGTTTCAAGGCGATCCAGTATTTCAAATCCCGGTTTTGCATCGATGGATTATTCCCAGCCCGTTTTCCCGCGACCGGTCCAAAAGCACGGAAGAGGCGGGAAGATATATATGATATTTTCAGGCTGTCAAGCAATTTCCGGGAGAAAAATCGTTGCGTTCTTTTTTTCTTTGGATTAGAAAGATGAAGATAACGGATCGGGGAGTGCCTCATGAGGCGGCAATATTGCCTGATTGTTTCCATCGCTTTTCTGCTGTTTTTCCTGATGATCGGCTCCCTGTCCATGCCCCGGGTCGTCCGCACCGGCCATGCGGACCCGGCGGACCCGCCGAAGGCGGCGAAAACGCCGCCCATCCTGACTTTTTCCCCCAAAGAAATCGACATGGGTCTCCTGAGCTCCGGCAGAGCGCTTCGGGGGATCGTCACGCTCCGGAACGGCGGTTCCGAGCCGCTGAAATGGTCTGCCGCCGTGCCCGAAGGCTGGACGGCTACCGGCCGGGAAACGCTCGGCGGCGCCATCCAGGACGAAGCGGCGGAGATGCGAATCCAGCTCCAGGTGCTCCATGACGACCTTTCCAATCACAAGGGCAGGGCTGAAAAATCGCCTCTGCCGGTCCGGTTGACCCTGGAAGCGGGAGATCAGATCATGAGCGCGACCCGAAGCCTGGACACAGGCGAACACCGGGAAACAGTCTATCTACAGTCCAACGGCGGCCCCGGCTCCCTTCATTTCACTTTCCGGCTGGTGGACAGGAGCACGGAGCCGCTGATCGGGATCAGCCCGGTCCGGGTGGATTTCGGGGTGGCGGTGCAGGGCGAGCAGGTCAGCAAGCGGATCCGGCTGAACAATCAGGGCTGGAACACGCTGAAGTGGAAGGCCTTCTCCTACGGGGCGAAATCGGACCGGGGAGACATGTCTCCGGCCATCCGCGGCAAGCTGGTTTCCTTTTTCAGCGAAGAAGCCCTTGACAACGGCCTTTACACGGAACCACGGCATATGAAGGATCGGCTGGAGCTGAAAGGAAAATGGACCCGGGAGCAGGGATATCCGTCCGCGCCGGAGGAGGGCGGTTCGTTGCGCTACCGCTTTACGGGAACCGGCATCTCCGTCTATGTCCGGAAAGGCCCGGACAAAGGGCAACTGGCCGTTTTCCTGGACGACAGGTTCCTCTTTCAGCAGGATGCCCTCGCGGAGCACGCGGAATGCGCCGAAATCCCGGTGGCCGAGGGGCTGCCGAATACGGCCCACACCCTGGCGCTGGTGAACCGGAACGCCCCGGTCACCGTCGAGGGGATCCGGGTTTACGGGAGCGACGTCATGAGGCTGCATCCCGCCGGAATCGCCCTCTCCCCCCAGGAAGGCGTGGCGACCCGCCAGACCAACTATGTCAACATCGCGGTCGACACCCGCAAGCTCGTTCCGGGCCATTATGGAGGTTTCGTCGCGTTCGATTCCAACGGCGGCCGGGCGGATGTCGAGCTTTCCCTGGAAATCGTGCAGGACAACGTTCCGAAAGTACTGGACGTCTACCGGTACATCCGGGATGCGGATTATTTTTTGACGACCAATCCTCAGGCCGAGTCCCCGGTGCTGCAGGCGCGGGGATATCGGAAGCAGGGCGTCGCCTTCCGCCTGTTCAGCCCCGGGGTCCCCGGGACGACTGAATTCTACCGGTGGTTTCACCCGGCCCGGGGGGACCACTTCTACGGGTACCATTTGAAGAGTGCCAAACGTCCCATGCAGGGCTACGTCCTGGAGGGGACGATCGGCAACATCGCCACGTCCCGACTGACCGCCACGCGGGAGCTGTACCGCTGGTATCACCCCTCCCGCAGGCAGTATTTTTTCACCGTGGATCCGAAGGGCGAGGGCATTCAGAAAAAGGGCTATCAATTCGACGGGATCGCCGGGTATGTGCGGCCCTGAAAACCGCCTTGATTTGGTCTTGACAAAACGCGCCAAAGGGGTTATTTAGCCTGCTCTTTAAGCATGAGTGAAGCCGGATGCGCGCCTGTAGCTCAGCTGGATAGAGCAACGGACTTCTAATCCGTAGGTCCCGGGTTCGAATCCCTGCTGGCGTACCAGATCAATATGGTGGGTGTAGCTCAGTTGGTTAGAGTGCCGGGTTGTGGCCCCGGAGGTCGAGGGTTCAAATCCCTTCACTCACCCCATAATTTGTTCTTTCGGTAAGAAAACAAAAGCGCCCGTAGCTCAGTTGGATAGAGTCGCAGACTTCGAATCTGTTGGTCGTACGTTCGAGTCGTACCGGGCG
>CAYWTL010000026.1:0-29367 GCA_964460245.1 uncultured Syntrophaceae bacterium
TGTTTCCTACCTGTTTAACGAGGCCTGTAGGAACCTCGGTACGCTTCTACAGCTTCAACTATCCCCGTCGAAACCGTGACGCCCCCCCCCCTAAAATCGCTTGGTTTCAAAGAACATCATTGAAAGCTAAATTAACCCTTCCCGAAGAGGAAGTCAAGCGGACAATCGGATCGGCAAGGGAAAGGGCAATCGCCAAGGCCGGTTATCCGATCGAACGGGAGCAGAAAACCGTGAGGCCGGATGCCGGTCTCCATCCACCGTCGGGATCACTCCATGCGGCCGAAATGAGGGAGACGGGGCCGGAATCAGTTTCTGTGCCTGGAGCGGAACGCCCTTTCCATGTCGCGCCGGTCGTCCTTCAGCTTGATGTCTTCCCGCTTGTCGTGCAGTTTCTTGCCCCGCCCGATCCCGATCTGGACTTTGACCTTTCCGTTTTTGAAGTACATTTTCAGGGGAACCAGCGTCAGCCCCTTTTCCCGGGACTTTCCGTAGAGGCGCCTGATTTCCCGCTTGTGTAGGAGGAGTTTTCGGACCCGCAGCGGATCGTGATTGTACCGGTTGCCGTAGAAATAGGGGCTGATGTGCAGTTCGTGAAGATAGACCTCGTCGTTCTTCACCTGGGCGTAGCTGTCCTTCAGGTTTGCCCGCCCGTCCCGCAGCGACTTCACCTCCGTGCCCACGAGGACGATGCCCGCCTCGTAGGTGTCGTCGATGAAATAGTTGACCCTCGCCGTTTTGTTCTGGCAGATGATTTTTTCGTCCGCTTCTTTTTTAGCCAATTTCCTTTGCCTTCGCCTTTGGGAGGTAGTCCGTTTTCACGTGGCCCATGGCCTTGAAGAGATTGTTCCGGATGTCCCGGTTGTCCTTTTCCAGTTCGTTGAGGAGGTTCTTCACGTAGAGCCGGCGGGAGTTGCCGCTGGTCGGGCAGCGGTTTTCAATTTCCGGAAAGCGGCGCTGCCTTGCATACTTCTTGACCAGGTCTTCCCGAAGATAGGCGAGGGGGCGGATGATGTGCAGCCGGCCGCCGAAGATCTCCTGATTGGGCATCATGGTGCTGATCTCCCTCGCATAGAACATGTTGATCAGCAGGGTCTCGACGATGTCGTCCCGGTGATGGGCAAAGGCGATCTTGTTGCAGCCTCTTTCGGCGGCGATTTCGAAGATCCGCTTCCTGCGAAGACGGGAACAGAGAAAGCAGGGATTCTTCCGGTTGTAGCTGCTGTGCGCAAGGGGTCCGATGTCGGATTTCTCCATGACGTAGTCATAGCCGCCGGCCCGCAGATGGGCCTCCAGCGTTTCGTACCCCCGCCAGGCCGTGTCAAAGCCCGGATCGACGTTCACCGCCACGAGGGTGAAGGGGGGAACAAAAAGCATCGGCGTGTTGAGGAGGTCCAGCAGGGCCAGGCTGTCCGCACCCCCGGAGACGCCGACCAGCAGACGGTCCCCCGCCGCGATCATTCCGTAATCTAGGACCGCTTTTTCCAGCCATTTTTTCAAATGCAGAAAGAGTTTCGTCCGGTTTTCTTGCACATTCAATCCTTGTTCCGGGTGACATTTCGTCATCTCTACCCGACTTCGAGAATCTTATCAAGCGCCATTGTCAGGGCCGCTGCCGCGAACGCCGGCCATCCGCCGTCGGTCGGAGAACGTCCTTGAATATTTTCCGCAATTCGGCTATGGGGAATCACCCGGGACGGGGATTCAGCAAATTACACTCCAAGGAGGAGTCATATGACCGAGATCATCAATGTACATGCCAGGGAGATCCTGGATTCGAGAGGAAATCCGACCATCGAGACCGAAGTGACGCTCATGTCCGGAATCATGGGAAGGGCCGCGGTGCCGTCCGGGGCGTCCACCGGGGAGCACGAGATGCTCGAGCTTCGGGACGGCAACAAAAAAAGGTATCTGGGGAAGGGCGTCATGAAGGCCATCGGCAACGTGCTGCACAAAATCGCCCCGGAGATCATCGGGATGGATTGCCTGAGCCAGCGGGACATCGATTATGCCATGATCGCTCTCGACGGTACGGCCAACAAGGGAAAGCTCGGCGCCAACGCCATCCTGAGCGTGTCGATGGCCTGCGCGAAGGCCGCGGCGGCGATCCTTGAAATTCCGCTTTACCGGTACCTCGGCGGCGTGATGGCCCGGGATATCCCGGTCCCCATGATGAACATCCTCAACGGCGGGCAGCATGCCGACAACAATGTGGACATCCAGGAATTCATGATCATGCCGGTGGGCGCGCCGACCTTCCGGGAGGGATTGCGCATGGCCGCCGAGACGTTCCACGCCCTGCGTTCCGTGCTCAAGGCGAAGGGCTACAACACTGCGGTGGGGGACGAGGGAGGGTTCGCGCCCAATCTCAAATCCAATGAAGAAGCGCTGGGTCTGATCACCACGGCCATCGAAAAAGCGGGCTACAAGCCGGGCAAAGACCTGGCCATCGCGCTGGACAGCGCCGCCAGTTCCTTCTTCTCCGACGGCGCCTACGTCCTCGCGGCGGAGAAGAAGCCCCGGAAGACCTCCGCGGAGATGGTCCGTTTCTATGCCGATCTGGTCCGGAAATATCCCATCATTTCGATCGAGGACGGGCTGGGGGAAGACGACTGGGAAGGCTGGAAGATGCTCACCGAAACGCTGGGCTCAAAGGTCCAGATCGTCGGCGACGATCTCTTCGTCACCAACCGGAAGCGCCTCGAAAAAGGAATCTCCCTGGGCATCGCCAATTCGATTCTGATCAAACTGAATCAGATCGGCACGCTGACGGAGACGCTGGAGACCATTCAAACGGCGAAGGAGGCCGGGTACACGACCGTCGTTTCGCACCGGTCGGGAGAAACGGAAGACACCTGTATGGCCGACGTGGCGGTGGCCGCCAACTGCGGACAGATCAAGAGCGGCTCCGTCTCGAGGAGCGAGCGGCTGGCCAAGTACAACCAGCTTCTTCGCATCGAGGAGGAACTCGGCGAGGCCGCGGTGTACCGGGGACGAACGGCCCTGTACAGCATCGGGTAGGGAAACCCTCAGGCGGCTCCTTCCAGGGCGAGCAGGATTTCCTCATTCATCTGCCACCGCCAGAGGTACCGGTCGGACATATAGAACCTGTGCGGCCGGATTCGTGCCGTGAAGTAGGCCTTGTCCATGTTCAGCAGACGCTCCAGCCGGAAGTCTTCGGCCATGGCCGCCAGCCGGTGGGGCAGGTTGAAGGGCGCCTTGGAGCGGATGCCCCGCTCGCGGAGTTACATGAACTTGAACAATCGCCGGCGCAGCGATTCCAGGTGCGATTTGTTTTCCGTCAGCGCGTATTGCCGGACCGGCCTTTTCTCGCCCTTGTCCTGGGTTTCGGTCATGATCAGAACCTCCGACTCCTGGAGAAAATGCAGGGCGCTCTGGAAATTGGATTGCGACAGGGCTTCCGAACGGCGGATCTCGCCCTTCCGGTACATCTTTTCGCCGAGGCCGTGGATCTTTTTCATCAGATCCCGCTCCCGGCGCGGTTCTTTCCTCAGGTAGGCGCATCCCCGGACCACCACCCAGTAGGATTCGATATAGCTGCTGAGGAGGCCGGCAAACGGTTTCAGATGGGTGCGCCCCCTCCCTTTGACTTCGATCCAGGCCTGCTCCTTGCGCTCCTCGCCCATGATCATGCCCTGGGCGTTCAGGTAGGAAAGAACGTCGTTCACCTCGTCCAGATCGTCCCGGTCGTCGTCGAAGATGAACTCGTGCCGGAACAGTTTTTTGAAATACCGATAGTCGTCGAGAATCTGGTTGAGGGGAATCGAGTCGTTGTCGTTCGACAGGATGGATGTGGCGACAAAGCTGACAGGCAGGAAATAGTGGAGGATGTTGTTCTTGTAGTATTCCAGATTCATCCGCTTGTCGTCGTCGATGGAGTAGACTACCTCTTCGAATTCGTCTTCCTCCTCCTCCCTGCCCACCCGGGATATCAGTCCGGCCTGGTCGAACAGGGCCAGGGCGTCCCGAATGGCTTTGCGGCGGTTGGCCAGCGTTGCGGCCAGACGGACCTGACGGTCGGCCAGATAATCGAAAAACCGGTTCAGGACATTCATCAGATCGTTCTGCGACATCCCCCGGCGGTCGTGGCTCAACAAGCCCGCTGAAATCAGGGAAAACGGCGTCACGACGGAGACTTTGCTGATCTCCAGGACGATTTCATATCCGATTTTGCGGTAGAGGCTCTGACGTTCCTCGAGCGTCATCTCTTCGAACGTTTTCTCCTGGGCGGCCAGATAGGACTTCACCTCCAGGGGTTCGCCGATGTTCACGTAAACGCGCCCGTAGCGCTTGCGGAGCACCTTCGAGCTCTTGATCATGTCGATCGCCTTCTCCGTGGTTTTGGGCACGCCGCCGAGTTCCCGAAGATAGGATTTCTCCTCGATGACCCGGTCGTATCCGATATAGACGGGGATTGCCGCCAGATCCTCGCAGGCCTTTTCCTGAAAGGCCTGGAGGATCATGGATAAAAGCCCGTATTTGGGCATTACCATCTTTCCCGTCCGGCTCCTCCCCCCTTCGATGAAGAATTCCAGGGGAAGCCCCTCCTGAAGGAGCACTTTCAGATATTTTGCGAAGACTTCGCTGTACAGGGGATTTCCCTTGAAGCTCCTGCGCAGGAAGAAGGCCCCCGATCGCCGGAAGATCGGGCCCATGGGAAAGAAGGACATGTTGGTGCCGGCGGCGACAAAGGGAAGCTGGATGTTGTGCTTGTAAAATACGTAGGAAAGCAGGAGATAATCGATGTGGCTGCGGTGACAGGGGATGATGACGAAGGGCATTTTTTTGGAGATGTTCCGGATCTTGACCATTCCCTCCTGGTCCACCACGACGCCGTCGTAGATGTTGTTCCACAGCCAGGTGAGGATCTTGTCCCAGATCTCGATCAACATTTCGCTGTAGTCGGCGGCGATTTCGCGAAGGTAGCGCCTGGCGTTCCGGACCAGCCGCGGGTAGCCCGTCTTGCCGCCGGCCGCCGCGTCCTCCATGAACCGGACGAGGCCTTTGTCCCGTAGGACCATTCCCATCAGCTCGTCCCTGGATTTCAGGACGGGCCCCACCATCGTCGTCCGCTCCTCGTCGATGCGGTCGACCAGGTCCCCTCGCAGCCGCTGGACCATCTCCGCGGGATAGAGGTTCTTGTGTTCCTGTGTGAACGATGCCAGATTGACCGGTTCCGCGGAAATCACAATGGCCTTCTTGGCGTAACGGAGGAAAGTCACGAGTCGCTGCAGCGTGTTCGTGTGATCCGTCTGGCCGAAGAGGATGTTGACGAGGTTCTCATCCTCCTTGTCCCTCCTGCGCCCGTACGTGACCAGCACGGGGACGATCAAGACCGGTGCATCCAGTTCCTTCTGGGCGTCCAGCAGTTGCGTGATGGCGTCATCGGCGTACCGGTCCTCGATGAATTCCGAGCCGCCCAGGTGGATGATGGCGCTCTTTTTCTCCAGAACGATCCTTTTCAGATAACCGGATTTGTAAGGGCTCAGGATGGTTCTCCTGAAAACGATCCCGGACAGGAAGGAGAGGACGACCTGGAGGGCCTTGCCGAGGGGCTGCCAGAAGATCATGTTCACGCCGTGGGAATAGGCGGGCCCCGGTATCCCCTTTCGGTTCGCCAGTTCCCTCAGTATCAGGCTGTTGAGCCGGCTTTTCTGTTTAAGGGCGTAGACGACAACCCCGGTTTCCGCGAGCTTTTTCAGGGATTCGGCATCGTGTTCGGCGAGCTGGATCTTGGACAGGGCCTTGTCGACCAGCCAGTGCAAGGGGTAATTGTACTGCTCGTAGATCGATTCCGCGTAATACTCCCCCTTGTCTTGCAGCCAGGTTTTCAATCCGGAAAGGATGGACATGGTGATGGTTCCCCTCAGTGTTCGCTGTTCGGAAATTCTTCCGGAAACCGTTCCTGCATGGTTTTGCCCACCCACGCGCGGATCTCCGTCGCCGTTGCGAAAGTCATGACCTTCTTCAGCAGCGCTCTTGCCTCTTTCATCGTCGATCCCCGAATGATCTTCTTGACTCGCGGGATGGCGAGGGGATTCATGCTCAGCTCGTCCAGTTCGAGACCCAGCAGGACCATCGTGTATGCCGCCTCTCCTGCCATTTCCCCGCACATGGCCACCCGGATTCCCGCATCATGACCGGTTTTCACCACCCGCTGGATCAGCCGGAGGACCGCGGGATGGAGCGGTTCGTACAGATAGGTCACCCGCTCGTTCACCCGGTCGATGGCCAGGGCGTACTGGATCAGATCGTTGGTGCCGATGCTGAAGAAATCGACTTCCCGGGCCAGCTGATCCGCCATGACGACGGCTGAGGGAACCTCGATCATCACCCCGATTTCGATGTCCCCTCCCACGGGGATGCCCTGTTTCGTCAGGTCGTCCCTGACCTCGCGGAAGATCTGCTTCGCCCTCTGAATTTCCTCGATGCCGGAAATCATGGGGAACAGGACCCTCGTTTTGCCGTGGGCGCTGGCGCGGATGATGCCCCGCAACTGGACCTTGAACAGGTCGACCTCCTTGAGGCAGAACCGGATCGCCCGCAGACCCATCTGCGGGTTCATCTCCTTGGCCAGCTTCGGGTCGGAAAGAAACTTGTCTCCGCCGAGATCGAAAGTGCGAATGGTGGACCAGTTCAGCTTCTCCGTTTCCACCACCCGCCGGTAAATGGAGAAGTGATCCTCCTCGGAAGGCAACTGTTCGCGGTTGATGTAAATGAACTCGGTCCGGTAAAGGCCGATTCCGTCGGCCCCGTGGCTGATGACGGAGGGGATTTCTTCAATGAATTCGATATTTCCTCCGATTTCGACATGATATCCGTCCCGGGTGACGGCGGGCAGCAGGGCATCCTTGAGCGAAATCTCCCGCGTCTCTTCATGATGCCTCTTTTTGACTTCATACCGCCGGACGATTTCCGGCTCGGGATTGACGATCACCAGACCGGCGGAGCCGTCGATGATGATCAGATCGTTGGTCCGGACCCGGCGGGTGATGTTCTCCAGTCCGACGACGGCCGGGATCTCGATGGAGCGGGCCACGATCGCCGTGTGGGAGGTTTTTCCCCCGATGTCCGTCGCGAATCCCTGGACCTTTTCAATTTTCATCTGGGCCGTGTCCGCCGGCGACAGATCCGCAGCGATGATCACGACCCCCTCTCCGATCGGCGGTCTCACCTCACATTGACTGCCGCAGAGAATTCTCAGAATCATCTGGCCGACATAACGGATATCGCTGAAGCGCCCCTTGAGGTATTCGTCTTCAACCCTGTCGAAGATCCGGCGATACCGGTCGAGGGTCATGCGGAGCGCCCATTCCGCGTTGACGCCGATCTTTTTGATGTTCTGAATGGTCCGGTTGACGAATTTCCGGTCCTTGAGAATCATGAGATGGACATCGATAATGTACTGCGGCTCCGTCATCTTCAGGTGGGCCAGTTTTTTCTTGATGCCGAGGAGCTGCTTTTCCGACTCCTGCAGGGCGGTCCGGAAACGTTCGATTTCCGGGGGGATCAGGCTGCGATCGTCCAGCTTGTAGACGGAGATCTGGGTGTCCAGCCGGTCGAAAAGATAGGCCTTCCCGATCACAATGCCGGGCGAAACGCCGATCCCCTTCAGGACGAAGGTTTTTTTCACGGGGTCAGTCATTCACGCGGTCCCTTTTTCGGTTTCAAATATTTCAATCCTCGCCGAACTTGTCTTCGATGAGGCGGCCGAGCGCCTCCATGGCCTCCCGGGCATCGGCGCCTTCCGTCCGGACGATCAGGCGGCTCCCCTGGGGGCAGCCCAGCGTCAGGATGCCCAGCAGGCTTTTGCCGTTGACCTCCATCCCGTCTTTTTCAAAAAAAATCCTGCATTTGAATTTTACGCCCACCTGGACAAGCTTGGCGGCGGCGCGCGCATGCATGCCCAGCTTGTTTTGTATTTTGAAAGTCTTCGTCAAATTCGGATCACAGGGAAAACAGGGTCAACAGAGCGGCCATTCCATATAACAGCAGAATGGCGTTCGCTCCCATTTTCAGCAGCCAGAAACAGAGAAGGACGACTGCCAGAGACAGCGCCCCCGGGACAAAAGCCGGGTCGATGCCGATCGCATGGCCCGTGCTTTGCGCCGCCAGCGCCGCCAGGATCCCCAGCATGGCCAGGGACAGCCAGCGAATTTTTCCCGCCGCCGCGGGCAGGTTCATGGCGCGGATGAAACCGATCCCGTCCCGTCCTTGGCGGTAGCCTTCCAGAAAGCCTCTGCACCGCACCCAGAAGTGCGGGGGATTGTACAAAATCAGGAAGAAAACGGGTGCGAGGATGAAACCTTCCCTTGCCAGGAGAACGGCCATGATCGCCGAAAAGGGCCTCCAGGCGCCCCAAAAGAAGGTATCGCCGATGGCCGCGTAAGGCCCCATGAGCGTGTTTTTCACCTCGCTGCAGACCGGACCGGCCTGACCTTCCTCCGTCGTTTCCTCCAGCCGGACCACCGATCCGATCAGGGGTCCGGAGAGATAGGGATGCGTATTGAATCCCTCCAGATGCCTGAGCAGAAAACCGGAAACATCCTTCCCGGTCCAGCCCTTTCGGCGGATCAGCGGGATCATGGCAAAGGCAAATCCCATGTTCTGCATCCGCCAGAAGTTGAAAGAGGCGTGGATGAGCAGGGACCTCAAAAAAACCCGGATCGGGCAGGATGTCCTCATGCCGGCAGCAATCCCGTTTTCAATGTAATTTCAATTGCAATCTCAAGCGGTACGGTCACCAATGCGCGTAGCATAAACAGTCCTTGAAGTCAATCCGTTCCAATGCTGATTCTGGAATCGCCTTCGCCCGGTCCCGGAGGGAGAGAGGAAGGCAATCCTGAGAAATCGGAAGCGACGCAGGGTTTCCGGAGGGTCGGGAATTGGGCGGTTTTGTGGAGCGGCTGCACCCGGTTCGTACGAAGGAGAAGGGAATCCACGGCAAGCGGAGCTTTACGGAAGCGCGAAGATACGCTATGAGGCGAGATCAAACCGGTGCGGGAAGGGAGGATGGACAACGCAATGAAGGCAGCAAGAAACCTGATCCTGATCGGGGTGATCCTCATACTCCTGCCGGCCGGTATCCCGGGCGCGCAGGGGGATTCTCCGGCCGTGCCGGGTCCCGTCCCGCGAAGCCCGCAGGAGCGGCTTGTTTCGGAAATCGGGCGGCTGGCCAGGCTGTCCGGCGGCGTCGTGGGCGTCAGTGCCGTTCACATTGAATCGCAGCGACGCATCTCCGTCAACGGCCGGGAACGCTTTCCCATGGCCAGCGCCTACAAGATACCCATCGCGGTTCAGCTGATGACCCTCGTGGACGGGGGCGAGCCGGGGTGGGACTGCATGGTGGAGATCCGGGAGACGGACCTGCGGCCCGGAAGCGGCGTCCTTGCGAAGCTTTTCGACAAGCCGGGCCTCGCGGTTTCTCTTCGCAACCTTTTTGAAATCATGATGGTGGTCAGCGACAACACCGCCACCGACTTGCTCCTGTCGATCGCGGGCGGTCCCGGCGCCGTGACCCGGCGAATGCGGGCCGCCGGCATCTCGGACATCGATGTCAGCCGATCCGTAATCGAAATGATTGCCGCTTCTTCCGGAGTCCGGAAACTGCCGCCCGACACGACGCCTGCCCGGTTCGAACGGCTGGAGAGGAATGCGGACCCGGGGCTGAAGAAGAAAATGAGAAGGGAGTTCGAGACGGACGAACGGGACACCGCGACGCCGGACGCGTTCGTTTCGCTCCTGCAGGGCATTTACCGGGGGGATTTATTGCGACCGAAAAGCGCGGTCATGCTTCTGGACGCGATGCAGCGGAGCCGGACCGGAGAGGCGCGGCTGAAAGGAATGCTTCCCCCGGGAACGCCCATCGCCCACAAGAGCGGCACCCTCGGCGGCTCGACAAACGACGTGGGGATCATCACCCTCCCGGACGAGGGCGGTCATGTGGCCGTTGCGATTTTCGTCAAGGCGTCGAAAAAAGAGGTGACGGAGCGGGAAAAGGCGATTGCCGGGATTGCCCGGTCTGTTTATGACTTCTACCTCTTCGGGTGCCCCGAATCGCCGTGAGCCGGGCCGTCGGGTGCGCCGTCAGGCGCACTCACTGTAGCCGCACAGCCGGCAGACCGCGCAGCCCCCTTCGTGCTCGACGCTGCCTCCGCAGTCCGGACAGGCCCCCTTCAGGAACTGCACCGTTTCCTTCTCCGTCTTGAAGCCGTTGGCCGACATGTGCGATTGAATCGCCTTGGCCACGGCGTCGGCGCAGGAGAGAATCTTGTTTTCACCGAATCCGGACGGCGAATGGCAGGAGATTCCCTGAAGCTGCTTGATGACCTGGCGGGCCTGGATGCCGCTCCGCCAGGCCAGCGATACCATTCTCCCGATGGCTTCGCTCTGCGACGCCGCGCAGCCTCCGGCCTTGCCCATGGTGGTGAAGAGCTCGAACAAACCGGTCGAGTCCTGGTTGACGGTGACGTAAAGCGGCCCGCATCCGGTCTGCATCTGGTACGTCCAGCCTTTCAGGACCTTGGGACGTTCCCGCTTGAAAACCTTTTTTTCTTCTTCTCCGGCGTGCGGCGCCTGATCTTCGCCCTTTCCGGTGGAAAGGACCTGACGGTCCCGGGAGCCGTCCCGGTAGATCGTGACGCCCTTGCAGTCCAGCTTGTAGGCCAGCCGGTATACATTGGCGACATCGTCGATCGTGGCGCCGTTCGCGAAGTTCACCGTCTTGCTGACGGCGTTGTCCGTGTGTTTCTGGAAGGCCGCCTGCATCTCGATGTGCACTTCCGGCGGGATGTCGTGCGCCGTGACGAAGAGCCTGCGGATGTCCGCGGGGATTTCGTCCATGTCCCGAATGGAGCCGTGCCGGGCAATCCGCTGCATCAGTTCCGGCGAGTAGAAGCCCCGTTCCCTGGCGATTCTTTCGAACTGGGGGTGGACTTCCACCAGGATGTCGTTGTCCATGACCTGCCGGATGTAGGAGACGGCAAACACGGGCTCCACCCCGGAAGAGGCGTTGGCGATGATCGATATCGTCCCGGTCGGGGCGATGGTGGTGATGGTGGCGTTGCGGATCGGCGGTTCGCCCCGCTGGTCGTAGAGGGATCCCTTGAAGTTCGGGAAAGAGCCCCTTTTCTTCGCCAGCTCGCGCGATGCGGCATGGCCATGGTCGTTGATGAACCGCATGAGCTTGTCGGCCAGCTCGATCGCCTCGGCCGAGTCGTACGGAATTCCCAGCAGAATCAGCATGTCGGCCCATCCCATGACGCCCAGGCCGATTTTTCGGTTGCCGAAGGTCATCTGGGCGATCTGCAGGAGGGGATAGTTGTTCACCTCGACGACATTGTCGAGGAAATGGACGGCCAGGTCCACGACCTCCCGAAGACGCTTCCAGTGCACGCCGCCGCTGTGAACCATTCGGGCGAGGTTGATCGAACCCAGGTTGCAGGATTCATAGGGAAGCAGCGGCTGTTCCCCGCAGGGGTTGGTGGATTCGATCATGCCCACATGGGGCGTGGGATTGTCGCGGTTCAGCCGGTCCAGGAAGACGATGCCGGGCTCCCCGTTTTCCCAGGCCTGCGTGACGATCCGGTTGAAGACCTTGCGCGCGTTGAGCGTTCCTGTCGCCTGTCCGTTCCGGGGGTTGATCAGCTCGTAGTTCTCGTCATGCTCCACGGCGCGCATGAAGACCTCCGTCAGGCCGACGGAGATGTTGAAATTGTTCAACTGCTTCTGGTCGGCCTTGCACATGATGAAGTCCATGATGTCCGGGTGGTCGACCCGCAGGATTCCCATGTTGGCCCCGCGCCGGGTTCCGCCCTGCTTGATGGTCTCCGTGGCGATGTCGAAGACCCGCATGAACGAGATCGGGCCGCTGGAAACGCCGGTCGTGGTCATCACGACGTCGTTGGCCGGACGCAGACGGGAAAAGGAGAACCCCGTGCCGCCCCCGGACTTGTGGATCAGCGCGGTGAACTTCACGGCGTCGAAGATCTCTTCCATGGAATCTCCGACGGGCAGGACGAAGCAGGCGGAAAGCTGGCCCAGGTCGCGGCCGGCATTCATGAGTGTCGGCGAATTGGGCAGGAATTCGAGGCCTGCCATCATCTGAAAGAAGGATTCCGCGAGCTTGGCGGTCTCCGCTTTGCGGTTGAAGATCTTGTCGGCAGCGGCGATCGTCTGCGCGACGCGCCGGAACATATGCGCCGGGGTTTCCAGGACTTTGCCTTCCGTGTCGCGCTTCAGATAGCGTCTTTGCAGGACCGTCAGGGCGTTTTTGGTCAATCCGGAAAGCGCCGGTGCGGAAATCTTTTTGGACATGTCTGAAATCTCCTGAAGATCGGTAAAGTGAAGAATGCTTTTTTCAATGAAAATACTGAGGAGGCACTATATATTGTATGACGGAGCGAATTTGACCACAATATGTAGACTTTGTCAATAGAGAATTGAAAAAAATATCCGTCCCTTGAAAATTGCGGAAACAGCCCTTTTCTCGCAGTCTTTCAAAGGGTCAAGCGATTTTTTCGGAAAGGTTGAAGGAGCTGAACCGCGTTGAACGGAAAGAATTCTTTCCGTGCATCGGCCATTTCGGCGCCGGAGCGCCCGGTCCCGCATGCGGGGATGGAACCGGGGCGATGCGGGGGAACCGGGAAGATCGGGACGGGTCCGTTTCCTTGACATTTCCGCCGCAAGACGGCCGACGGGATTTACCGCTTCCCCGCTGCGGAGGCGTTGTAAGCCTGAAGCCCTTTCCTCAGGTCCCCGGCGGCAATGGTCATTCGCAGCAGTTTGAGGCCGGCTTGCAGCTGCATTTCGCGATTCGATTCGATCTCTTTGGAATGATTTCCGTTTTCCTTGTTTTTTTCCTTCGGGATCTTTCCATTCACGAAATCCCTCAAGTCTTTTTCCCGCAAACCCTGGCTCTTTCCGACCTGCAGGTCGGGAGTGATGCCCTTTTCATGCACCACGCGTCCGTTCGGCGTGTAGTATCTGGCCGTGGTGAGCTTCATGGCATGACCCTCGTCGAGGGGAAAGACCGTCTGAACCGATCCTTTCCCGAATGTCTGTGTTCCCACAATCAGGGCCTTGCGGTTTTCCTGCAGGGCGCCCGACACGATTTCCGCCGCGCTCGCCGATCCCTCGTTCACCAGTATGACAATGGGGTAGGCGGGTTCATCGCCGTGGTTGCGGGCCCTTGCCCGGGTCTCCGAATTGCTTTTACGTCCCTTCGTCGCGACGATGATCCCCGATTTCATGAAATGGTCCGATACCTTGATCGCCTGATCCAGAAGCCCGCCGGGATTGTTTCGCATGTCAAGAAGGAGACCCCGGATCGGCCCCTGCCTCGCATTCAGCTCGCGCAGGGCCGTCTGCAGTTCGTCGATGGTGTTTTCCTGAAAGGAAGACAGGCGGATGTAGCCGATTTGATCCTCGTATTGCTTGGACTTAACGGTTTTGATGTTGATCATGTTGCGGGTAATGGAAATATCCATGATCTTGTCCGTGTTCTTGCGCTTGATCGTCAGCTTCACGCGGGTGTTCCTGGGCCCGCGGATTTTTCGCACCGCTTCCAGCGCCGTCATTCCCCGGGTCGGTTCGCCGTTGATCCGCACAATCTGGTCCCCCGTCTTGATGCCGGCGTAGAACGCGGGTGTGTCGTCAATGGGCGATACGACCGTGATCACCCCGTTCTGCAGCGTGATTTCCGCGCCGATGCCGCCGAAAGTCCCCTGCAGATCCGAATTGAGCTCTTTGTACATCTGCGCGGTCATGAAACCGGAATGCGGATCCAGGGCGTTCAGCAGCATCGCCAAGGCAACCTGTTCCCCGTTCTGGTAGTTCCTGTGAAGCTTTTTCATGTCTTTTTCGGGAACGCAGACCTGCACGACCCGTTCGAGCTGTCTGACGTTCGAGATGGGATTTTGCCTCATGACCTGGAAATCCATTTCCTTTTTTGAACAGGCGATTCGAAAGGCTTCCGCCCCCCGCTCCTCTAAGCGGATCTTTCCGGGAAAATCAGCGGACAGGTGGCGCAGGGCATCCCGGTAAAGCGTCGCATGATTGACCGGTTCCACGTAATGCGCATCGATGTTTTCGAAGACCTTGCCGATCGTTTTCGTTCCGGCAGCGGCCGTTGCAGTGCAACAAAACAGGGTCGCAAACATGAAGAGGCAGATTCTGTTCATCTTTTTCAACTTCCCGAATTTTCTCTATGATTGGGTTCTTACGCATCCATCATATCATGCCGGCCCGCAATATGCCACGAAAAGGGTCTGTCCATTCGGCGCCCCGCGAAATTTCTTTTGTCTTGAAATAATTTCGATTGAGTTGTAGAAAAAATCACCGTCTGGAATGCTGGAGGAATAACGATGCACTGGGAAAAGGACATAGAAACCATCAGCCGGACCGCGTTGGAGACCCTGCAGTTGGCACGGCTTCGAGAAACGATCGAAAGGGCGGGCAAGTCTTTGTATTATGAAAAGATTTTTCGGGATCGCGGCATCGATCCCTCTTTCGTGAAGACGATTCGGGATGTCGAAGCGATGCCGTTGACCACCAAGGACGACCTCAGGGATCACTGGCCTTACGGGTTTCTGGCCGTGTCCAGGGACGAATTGATCCGCATGCACTCGTCTTCCGGCACCACGGGCCGGGCGACCGTCATCTTTCACACGGCCGATGACATCGGCCACTGGACGAACATCATTGCCCGTTCCATGTACATGACGGGGATGCGAAGGCAGGACGTTTTTCAAAACATGATGACTTACGGCCTGTTTACCGGAGGACTCGGTTTCCATTACGGCGCCGAGAAGATCGGGGCCCTGACGATTCCCGCGGGCGCCGGAAACAGCAAGCGGCAGATCCAGCTCATGCGGGATTTCGAGACGACGGTGATCCATATCATCCCCAGTTACGCCCTGCATTTGACGACGATGTTCCAGGAGATCGATGTCGATCCTCGAAAGGACACGAAATTACGGATCGCCTTCATCGGCGCTGAACCCCATTCGGAGAAAATGCGCCGTAAGATAGAGGAGTTCTACGGATTCAAAGCCTTCAACTCCTACGGGCTTTCCGAGATGAACGGGCCGGGCGTGGCCTTTGAGTGTCCCGCCCAGAACGGCATGCACATCTGGGAGGACAATTTCCTGGTTGAGATCATCGATCCGGTCACCCTGAAACCGCTGCCGGAGGGAGAAGAAGGGGAACTGGTGTTGACGACGCTGCTTCGGGATGGGATGCCGATCCTGAGATACCGGACGAAGGACCTGACCCGGATCATTCCCGGCCCATGCGAATGCGGCCGGACGCACCGGCGCATCGAACGGATCACGGGCCGGACGGACGACATGATGATCCTCAAGGGAGTGAACATCTTTCCGATCCAGATCGAGAAGAAGCTGATGGAGATTCCCGGTGTCGGGAACAACTTCCTCATCATCCTGGAGCGGGAGGGCTTCAACGACCTCATGACCGTCAAGGTCGAGGTCAGCCAGTCGTTTTTTGCCGGAGACCTCAGGCAGCTCGAATCGCTGCGACGCAAAATCGTGGAGGAGTTGAAAGGCGACATTCTGATTACGCCCCGGGTCGATCTTGTCGAACCGGACAGCCTGCCGAAAAGCGAGGGCAAGGCCAAGCGGGTCATAGACAACCGGAAGGAATAGGGAAGGGGCAGGAGGCCACATGATTGCAAAGCAGTTGTCCATTTTTGCGGAGAACAAACCCGGCAAGCTCGCAGCGGTTACGGCCGTCCTGGCTCGGGAAAAAATCAGCATTCGGGCGACGACGATCTCCACTTCGGACACGTTCGGCGTGATCAACCTGATTGTCGACGATCCCCGGCGCGCCCAGGACGCGCTGACAAAGGCCGGGATGATGGTCCGTCTGCGGGATGTCCTGGCCGTGCTGATCGACGACCGGCCGGGCGGGCTGGACCGGCTGACCCAGCTTCTTTTCAAGGAGAGCATCAACGTCAACAACGCCTACGGCTTCGTTCTGGAGAGCCGGGAGAAGGCGGTGTTCGTGGTCGATGTGGATCAGATCGACAAGGCTTTGAAGATCATCGAGAAGAACGGCTTCAAGACCCTCGACGAGGCGGCGCTTGCCGCCGTCGAGCCGTTCCACTACATGAAGTACTGACGATTGTTCCGAAGAACCGGACCAGGAGGATCAGACATGGCACATGAGGATGCGGGACATTACAAGGCCAAACATCCGGCGGGCCGAAAATTGAACGAGACCGCCGCCGCGGCGGTCCGGGAAAAAGCCGAAAGCGGGAAGATCAGTTGCGCCGACGCCGCCCGCATTGCCGAACGGCTGAAAATCGGCATGGCGGACGTGGGCGAGACGATCGATCTTCTGGAGATTCGCCTCGTGAAGTGCCAGCTCGGCCTTTTCGGATACAGCCCGAAGAGAATCATCGTCAAACCCGCCGCGCAGGTGGCATCCGACCTGGAGAATGCCATCCGCGGCGCCCTGGTGAACGGACGGCTGTCCTGCCGAGCGGCGTGGGAAATCGCCGATCGGGCGGGGAGGAGCCGGATGGATGTTTCGTCCGCCTGTGAAAAGCTGAAGATCAAGATCAAGCCCTGCCAGCTGGGCGCCTTCTGATGCCGCGAAGGCCGTCGTCGGCGGGCGGGATCAGCCCTTCTGCTCTTCGTAGCGGGCGAGCGTAAAGAGCATGTCCGCCAGGCGGTTCAGGTACTGGTGGATGAAGTCGTTCGTGACCAGTTTTTCCTTTTTCAGTCCGGCCGCCTTTCGCTCCGCCCGCCGGATGACGGTCCGGCCGACGTCGATCTGGGCCGCCGCCGCGGATGCGCCCGGATAAATGAACTCGTTTTTCAGCGTGACTTCCTGCTGCAGATCGTCGATCAGATTTTCGATGCGCCGGACCTCCCTTTCACCGATCCGCAGGGTCAGCCTGGAAAGGTCTTCGGGAAGTGTCGAAAGCTCCGCTCCCAGCGTCAGCAGGTCCTTCTGGACGGCAAGCAGGATGTCTTTCACGCGGCCGTTTTTCGTCATCGCCCGGGCGACGCCCAGGACGGAACTCGCTTCGTCGAGGGTGCCGTAGGTGTCCGGTCTCGGATCGAATTTCGGAACCCGCTGCCCGCCGAGCAGACTCGTTTCTCCGCCGTCCCCTTTTTTGGAAAATTTCATGATCCCCTCCTCTCCAGGTATTCTTGAATGATGCTGATGATCGTGTCGGTGTTTCTGCGGGCATGGCGGAGGATCGTCTCGATGGTCAGCGTCACCTCTCCGATGCCGTGGGCGTAATTGTCCACGGAACAGATCGAGGCGTAAGGCAGCCCCAGTTCCTGGGCAATCACCGCCTCGCTGGCCATGGTCATTCCCACGATGTCCGCCATCTGCGAGATGGCCGCGATTTCGGCCCGTGTTTCGAGCCTCGGTCCCCGGGTCTGCCAGTACACGCCGCCGTCGAGGGCCTCGATGCCGCAGTGTCGGGCGGCCTCGAGGCATTTCTGACGCAGGCCTTCATGAATCCGGGGGGTGATGTGAACGGGCTTCGTTTCGAAAATCGTGGGTCCCCCGTAGAGCAGGATGAAATCATCGGGAACGATGATGGCGCCCGGTTTCAGTCTCTTCTTCAGGGAGCCGGTCGAATTGATGCCGATGACTTCGTCGGCGCCCAGGTCCTTCAATGCTTTCAGATTGGCCGGGTGGTTGATCCGGTGGGGCAGGATATGGCGGCTTGAGTCCCGGCCGTGACGGGGAATGAACACCGTGTTCCGGGAGAGCAGGACCAGGGCTTCTCCATATTCGTTTTGCACGGTTCTTTCTTCAACATCCGCGAAAAACCCTTTTCCCTGCAGGGCCAGCGTGCCCGAGATGATGCCCAGAAGTCCCATGGCGCCTCCGGATTGGCGATATCGGTGAAGCGCTTATATCAGATCGGCGCAAATCTGTCAAAAGAGGGAGCAAATTGATTTGACATGCATCGTTCCGCTGTGGCATAGTCCGACGCCAGACGATGAAAGGAGGAGACGGAGAATGGGAAAGGAAGATTCTCTTGTACATGTCAATGATGCTGATTTTGAAAAGGAAATACTGAAATCGGAGCAGCCTGTGCTCGTTGATTTCTGGGCTCCCTGGTGCGGCCCCTGCAAGGCGATCGGTCCGATCGTGGAGGATTTGGCCGCCTCCTATGCGGGACGGGTCAAGATGGCCAAGATGAATGTGGATGACAACCCCAGGACATCCGCCGCCTATGGCATCCGCAGCATCCCCACCCTCCTGCTGTTCAAGGGCGGCAAGGTTCTGGACACGCTCATCGGTCTTGTTTCCAGGGATCGTCTCGAAGATTTCGTCAAGAAAGGCTTATGAGCCGGAGAAAGCGAATGAAATCCCGCAAGGCCGCGCTATCGCTAATCGTCGTCATGGTGCTGTTCCTGTCCGGCTGCGGCTGGTGGGCTGAGGTCAAGGAGTGGTGGCGTCCCTCCGACATGGCCCGGGCGACGCCGGAAGGCCTGTATCAGAAGGGCGCACGGGAATATCAGGATGGCCGCTACAAGAGCGCCAGCGAATCCTTTCAGCGCGTGAAGGAAAGGTATCCGCTGCACCCGATGGCCCTGATGGCCGAACTCGGCATTGCCGACGCCCACTACAGCGAAAAGGAATATGCGGAAGCGGAGATCGCCTACGGGGATTTCATCAATCTGCATCCGACAAACGAGAATGTCCCCTATGCCATGTTTCAGTTGGGCATGTGCCATTTCAACCAGATCGGATCCATCGACCGCGACCAGACCGAGACGATCAAGGCGAAGAAAGAGTTCGAAAAGCTGGTGGCACGGTATCCGAACAGCAAATTTGCCCCACTGGCGGAGCAGCATATCCTGACGTGCCGGAAAAGGCTTGCCGAAAAGGAATTCTACGTGGCGCATTTCTACTTCAAGATGAAGAAGTACAAGGCGGCCCTGGGCCGTTTCGAGGAGATCGCGAAGAATTACGCCGGCGTGGGACTGGACGACAAGGTCGGGCGCTTCATCGCGGAGACGAAGAAGCGACTGGACCGGGAACTGGTGAAAAAGCCGCCTGAGGACGTCCAAAAGATCGATCCGTCCAGGGATCGGTCGAAAAAATGATCAGATGTCCAGGCCCCGGATCCTTGCGAGTACGGGCTGCGCTCCGGTTTCCGGAGGAAGGGACGTGTCGGCGATCACGTGTGACGGGCCTTCGCTTTCGGTGATCCGCTCATAATCCCTTTTCTGGGCCGCGAAGATCTCCCACCGCCCGTCCGAGGCTTCCGTCCGGTCCGCGAGCCGTTCCTCCAGCCGTTTCCGGATGACGGACTCGGAACAGACGCATTCGACGACGAAGAAATCCGCAAGGCATTGCGCGGCGGCGGCCCGCGCCTTCTCCCGGTCCCGGCGTCTCTTGAATGACGCGTCGATGATCACCGATTGCCCCTTCCGCAGCTTCATTCCGGCCTGCTCCAGGGCCTGTTCATAGGTCTTTTCCGATATCTCATCGGCGTAGATGCCCCGTCCGAAGTCCTCATGGCGCCGCTCCCCGGGCGAAAGGTGAAGCAGTTCCTTGCGAAGGACGTCCATTCGAATGACTTCGGCACCCAAACGCGGGGCCATGTGTCTGGCCATCACGCTCTTGCCGGCGCCCATCAGGCCGGCCACCAGAATCAGCGAGGGCTTTTCCAGCCTGGCGGCGCAGGTGTAGGCGAGATCGAAATACCTTGCGGCGATCCGGACGGCTTCGTCCCGGTCTTCCGTCCGAATGTCCCGGTCGCTCGTCCGGAAACTGACCACCTTGCCCCTGACATAGGCATAGTAGCACTTGTAGAAGTTGAGCAGCGTCCGGATCTCCGGGTCGCCGGACTCCCGGACATAGGCGTCCACGAACCGCTCGGCATGTTCCGGATAGCCGTTGTAATCCAGGTCCATGGCCAGGAAGGCGACTTCGGCGGCGACGTCCTCGAACCGGAAGCGCCGGTTGAATTCGATACAGTCGAAAATCTGGACACCGTCGGCCACCACGATGTGCTCCATGTGAAGGTCGCCGTGGCAGTCCCTGATTCTGTGCTCGGTCACCCTTTTTTCCAGCAGCCCTCTCCTTTCCTCGAGGAATTTGAGGCTGTAGGCCCGGATGAATCGGTACTGGAATTCCGGCAGGGTTGCCCCGGCATAGGTGGCGGTCTGCTCGAAATTCTCTTCGTGGTTGCGGCGGACGGTTTCCACACCGCCGATCCGGTCGATCTCGCCGCCGGTGGCCGCCTGCCGGTGGAAGTCCGCGATCCGGACGGCTATCCGATCCATCACGGAGAGATCCGCCTTTCCCGTGGCCAGCAGTTTTTTCAGCATCCGCTCCTGCGGCAGCCGCTTCATCCGGACGGCGTACTCGACGATGCGCCCTTCCGTTTCCAGGGAAAGGCGCCCGTCGTCGCCTTCCCGGACGGCCGCGACATCGAGATAGATCTCCGGCGCCAGCCGCCGGTTCAGCCGCACCTCCTCATCGCAATAATGCTTCCGTTTTTCCAGACTCGTGAAGTCGAGGAATCCGAAATCGACACACTTCTTGACTTTATAGACGATGTCTCCGGCAATGAAAATGAAGGAGATGTGCGTCTGGACGACTTCCACGGTTTCCGGCCGGTGGGCATAGAACTCCGGCACGGACATGCTTTCCAGCAGCTTCGCATGGGTCATGGGGCGGCTCCTTGGAGTTGGGTTTTCCGGCCGCTGAGCTGGCCGCAGGCGGCCAGGATGTCGCTGCCCTTGCTGGCGCGGATGATCGCGGTGTAGTGGCGCCGCATCAGGGCCTCCTGAAAGGCTTTCACCCTTTCCGGAGGCGGGGTTTTAAAGGGCGATCCGGGGTATTCGTTGAAGGAGATCAGGTTCAGCTTGCAGCGGATGTCCCGAAGCAGGCGGGCCACGCTTTCGGCATCCTTCGAGGAATCGTTCACGCCGTCCATGAGGATGTATTCGAAGGTCAGCATGCGCCGGCCCGGCATGGGATAATCTCGGCAGGCATCCAGCAGGGACTCCAGCGGGTATTTCCGGTTGACGGGCATCAGTTCGTCCCTTTTCGCGTTGTCCGGGGCGTTGAGGGACACGGCCAGATTGATGCAGATGTCCCGGCCCAACCGGCGGATCATCGGCGCGATGCCGCAGGTGGACAGGGTGACTTTCCGGTTGGAAAACCCGATCCCGTAATCGGACGTGATGATTTGGACGGCCTTCAGGACGTTGTGATAATTGGCTAACGGTTCGCCCATACCCATGAGGACGATGTTCCGGATATCCGGCCCCTCGGGCAGATGCCGCTGGAGCTGGATGATCTGACCGGTGAGTTCCGAGGGGAGAAGGTTCCGCTTCAACCCGTCCCGGCCGGTCAGACAGAAGCGGCATCCCATGGCGCAGCCGGCCTGGGTGGAGATGCACACGGTCCAGTGACTCTTGCCCGGAATCAGGACACTTTCGATGAGGAGGCCGTCTTCCAGCCGGAAGAGAATCTTTCGGGTGCCGTCAGAGGAGGTCTGAACGGCTTCGATGGCGGGCAGGCCGATTCTCGCCAGGTCGGCCAGCTTCAGACGGAAATCCCCGGCGAGGTTGGTCATTTCGGCAAACGATGCGGCCCGGCGCTGGTAGAGCCACTTCATGATCTGCCTGGCTCGGTACCGTTCCTTGCCGAGGCTGGCAATGAATGCCTCGATCTCCTCCAGGGACAGATCCCTCAAATTGCGCAGCCCGGTCCGTCCGGTATCGGACATGCCGTTTTCGTTCACGGAAACGCTTTCAGTCCTTCGGCTGGACGATGATGGAAATGCTCCGATTTTTGGTCCGTCCTTCCGGCGCGCCGATGTCGGCAGCGGACCGGTCTTCCCCGCAGGCCGCGGCGGAAAGAAGGGCGGTGTCGATCCCGAGCTGCTCCAGGTGCCGAGCGACCTGGACGGCCCGGGCCGCGGAAAACTCCCAGTGGATCGCCTGTTGCTTTGCGGGATACCCGCCGGCCCGAAAGGCGTCCGTCCGGCTCTCGACGCGGATCAGCCGGTCCTCGGCTTCCTTGAGAATGGGGAACGCCCGCCGCAGGAACAGCAGGCCTTCCGGTTTGATGTCCGCCTCTCCGGACGCAAAGAGGACCTCTTCGGCCACATCGACGGTCACCTTTCCCCTGCGCTCCAGGATCGTGACCTGACCCTGGGCGATTTCCTCTTTCATGGCCTGCATGAGGTTCTCATAGGTTTTGCTGACTGCCTTGACATTCCCCTCCCGGTCTTCGTCCTGCTTTGCGAGACGTTCCTGCAGGGTGGTGCTTTCCCTTTCCAGCGCGAACGTTTTTTCCCGCTGGTCGCCGAGCGCCTTCGACGCGCTGTCGGGTTTGGATTTCAGGATGCGGTCCAGCGCCCTGCGGTCCGCTTCGATTCTGTCCCTCTGGTCGGATACCCGGCTGAGATCGTCGCTCAGCTTTTTCAACCGGTCCTGCAAGGCGCTGTTTTCCGTCTCCAGCGCCTCCTGCTTTGTCCGAAGATCCTGCAGTTCGCTTTTCAGGCCGTCGGCGGCCGCAACCTTCTTTTCAAATACGCCGCTGGAAACGCAACCGCTGCACAGCAGCAGCGACGGCAAAACCACTGTCAGTAAAAATGCTCTTTTCAAGATCGGATACTCCCGGCAATCGGTTTCACGGTGTTTGGGAATTGCCGTCCCCTGTCGGAACGGCGGCGTGAGGATATAGAGGCCGTGCGAATAAAGCAACAGGAAAGTGCCGGAGGATCGCATGTGCCCAAACGGTCCGGCCGAAAAAAAGAAAATGGGACGTCGCAACGTCCCATTTTCACGATTCTGCCTCCGCGGGCGGTCGGAAGGCTAAGCGCCTTCATCCAGGCTTTTGAGACGGACCGCCTTGACGAAGTGTTTGTCATAGTAGGGCTTGGTCAGGGTATCCACTTTCACGGACCGGGATCGTCCGGCAGCCGCGTGGACGAATTCATTGTTGCCGATGTAGATGCCGACATGGCCGAGAGCGTTGCGGTGGGTGTTGAAAAAAACGAGGTCCCCGGCCTCCAGGTCGCTCCGGGCAACCCGCTTGCCCACCCGGGACTGCTCACGGGCGGTCCGGGGAAGGCTGACGTTGAAAAACGAATAGATTTTCTTCACAAAGGCTGAGCAGTCCAAGCCCCTCACGGAAGAGCCGCCCAGGCGGTAGGGCGCCCCGAGGAAACCCATGGCCACCCGGACGAAGAGTTGCCGCTCGTCCGGGCTGTTCCATTTTCCCAGCAGCGCGGCCGATGTTTCCTTGTCCATTTCAACGGCCGTCATGTCCTCGTCCGGGGTTCCCGGTTCGTCCTCGTCGAGTTCCTCGCCTTCCGGCAGCTCATTCACATCGACAGGTTCACGCTTTTCCACCGTCGCGACCACTTTCCGTTCCTCGGGTTTCGACAGGGCGAGGCGCTGACCGATTTTCAGGCGGCTGGACCGGAGATGGTTCGCCTTCATGATCTCGCCGACCGAAAGGCCGCTTTTTTTCGCGATGTTGTAGATGCTGTCGCCCTTCCGGACCACATGGACCGACCGGCTGACCGATGGGCTCTTTCGACTGGCTTTCTCTGCTTTGACTTTGGAGTGGGCTGATTTTGCGGTTGCTGCTTTTGTGTGACCGGGGATGGTCAGGACCTGCCTGGGCTTGAGGGCCGCGCCGTGAAGCCCGTTGGCCTCCTGCAGGGCCTGTGCGCTGACACCGTACTTCTTGGCGATCTTGTAGAGGCTGTCGCCGTGCTTGACCCGGTACTCCCCTGCGATGGCATCCCGGCTGAGGCCGAACGAAAAGAACAGGACAACAAGTCCCATCCACAGGAAAATCTGCCGTCTCATGATGAAGTACCTCCTAGCTTTTGTGTCGGGGGCTACCCACTTCTGGGGCGGTGCACAGATTTTGACAATGGATGACAAACTGCACACAAAGAGCGAAGTCTGAACATACAGAATAAACCTGTCTGTCAAACCCCCCTCGAAAATTTTTACAATTCCCGTTGAGAAAATATTGTAAAATCATCTCGAGGGCGAAAAACTCTCATGATATGATGCCTCTGTCAAGAAAAAAAACGCCGGAAAAGGCAAAGTATTTCAGAATGTGAATGAAAATCAAATACATAGGAAGGATAACGGCATCGTTGCATGATTAAAAAATGTTCTCTTTTCATTATTTTGGCCGTTCTGGCCATCTTGGTGTTCAGAATCGCATTCTATTTCATTTATCCGGACGTGGCAAAACTCAAGACCGTCAACCCGAAAAAAACGGCCTTCATGGAGTACCGGGAGAAGGAATGGGCGAAGCAGGGGAGGAAGAAAAAGATCGTCCAGAAATGGGTGCCGCTGTCCCGGATCTCGCCCTATTTGGTCAAGGCGGTCATCATCGCCGAGGATGACAAATTCTGGTCCCATGAGGGTTTTGATTTCGAGGCCATGCAGAAGGCCATCGAAAAAGACCTCAAGAGCCGGAAGTTCAGGGTCGGCGGAAGCACCATCAGCCAGCAGCTTGCCAAGAACCTCTACCTGTCGCCGGCCCGGAATCCCGTTCGGAAGATCAAGGAAGCCATCCTGACCTGGCGGCTCGAGAACAGCCTTTCCAAGAAGCGGATCATCGAGCTGTATCTGAACGTCGCCGAATGGGGAGACGGGATCTTCGGCATCGAAGCCGCCGCCCAGCGCCATTTCGGAAAGCCGGCGGCGGACCTGTCCGCCCGGGAGGCAGCCAAATTGGCGACCGTCCTGCCGAATCCGCGCCGGTACAATCCCACCGGGACGGGTCGGTATGTGGAAAACCGCTCCGAGCTGATCTACCAGATCATGGTCCGAAGGGGGATCGTCATCCCGGATTACGAAGCGCTGGTCGACGAGCCGTCCGGGGAAACCCCGGTGGAGGCCCTGCCGACCGGGGAATCGAAGCCGCCGGAGCGGGAGCCTTCGGACGGTGGAGAAGCGGCGGAGAAGCAGAAGCCGCCGGAAAAGGTCCTGACGCCCGCCGCGGAGCCCTGAGGATCTCCATGGACTACATCCTGGTTCGAAGCCCGAAGAGAAAAAAGACCCTCTCGGTCCAGGTCGGGAGCGGAGGCTCCGTGCTCGTGCGGGTTCCGTACCGAACGCCGCAGCGGGAAATCGACCGCTTTTTGGCGGAGAAGAGGCAGTGGCTGCAGCGCAAGATCACCCGCGAACGGGAGCGGCAGGGCGAAAAGCAGCCCCGGATGTTCCGGCCGGGGGAGTCTTTCCTCTTTCTCGGCGAGCGCTTTCCTCTGTATGTCGATGAGGAGGGGGGCCGGCCGGAAGCGCTTGCCTTCACGGGCTGCGAATTCGTGCTGGACGGCGGCGCCCGCCCCGGGGCGCGGGCGCTTTTTTTCCTTTGGTATCGAAGGAAGGCGCAGGAGATTATTCCGGGCCGGGTGGATCATTTCAGCCGGATGCTCGGGATGCCGCCCCGGGCCGTTGCCATCAGCCGGGCACGCTGCCGCTGGGGCTCCTGTTCGGCGGACAACCGGCTGGCCTTCACCTGGCGATTGATCATGGCTCCACCCGATGTGATCGATTACGTCGTTGTCCATGAACTGGGGCACATGAAAGTCAGGAACCATTCCCGGGATTACTGGGCCTTTGTGGAAAGCGTCCTGCCCGATTACCGAAAGCGACGGGACTGGCTGAAGGAAAACGGACATCTGCTGTCGCTCTGACGGGGGATTTCCAAGACCGGCGCTTGAAATGTTCAAAGGAGGTTGGCGATGAACAGAAATGAACTGCGGGACGCCTTGGACTGTGTTTCCGCCGTCCTAATCCGATGTTTCCTTTTTTCCTTCGCGCTGCTGCTCTTGTGGTTCCTGTTCTTTCTGCTGGGGGGAGAGCAGGGCTACCGGATCCATTCACAGTGGTTCGATCTGACCCGGCGCGACTATGATCTTCTGTGCTATTACGGAATGGCGTTCATGAAGATGTGCGCCATCCTGTTTTTCCTTTTTCCCTACATCGCCGTCCGGCTGGTGCGGCGAAGGATCGAAAAGATCGACTGAAGACCGGAGCCGCCCGGCCCTCGATTCGCGGAAGCGGCGGGGAGCCGGAGGCGCCCGAGCCGGTCAGCGAAGTTCCGTCTTCCTCACAGTGTGGAGAAGGGATGCTCCTTTCGGGCCGCGCCGGTCCGTATGGCCGTTTCCGTGACTGTCCGGGCGACCCTTTCCTGCACCTGCCGGTCGAAGATGCTGGGGATGATGTAGTCCTCCCGCAATTCATGGGCGTTCACGGTGGAGGCGATGGCATGAGCCGCGGCCAGGAGCATTTCCTGGCTGATGTCCCGGGCATGGCAGTCCAGCAGACCCCGGAACAGACCGGGAAAGCAGAGCACGTTGTTGATCTGGTTGTAATAATCGGACCGCCCGGTCGCCACGACCCGGGCGTATTTCTGGGCTTCTTCGGGCATGATTTCCGGGATGGGGTTGGCCATGGCAAAGACAATGGGCTCCCTCGCCATTTTCCGGATGTCCCGGGCGTGCATCACGTCGGGTTGCGAAAGGCCGAGAAAGACGTCGGCCCCCCGGACGGCCTTTGCCAGCGGCCCCCGGATGCCGTCCGGATTCGTCAGGGCCGCAATTTCCTCCTTGACCGGGTTCATGTTTTCCTGCCGGTCCCGGTAGAGCGCCCCGCTGCGGTCGCAGCCGATGATCCGCTTCACGCCCGCTGCGAGGAGCAGGCGGATAGCGGCCACGCCGGCGGCGCCGAGTCCGTTCACGACGACGGTGATCGCCTCCAGGCTCTTTTCCACGATCTTCAAGGCGTTGATCAGCCCCGCGAGGATGACGACGGCCGTGCCGTGCTGGTCGTCGTGAAAGACGGGGATGTCGAGATCCCGCTTCAGGCGGGACTCGATTTCGAAGCATCGCGGGGCGGAAATGTCCTCCAGGTTGATGCCGCCGAAGCCGGGGGCGATCCAGGTCACGGCGCGGACGATCTCATCGGGATCCTTGGTATCCAGGCAGATCGGGAAGGCGTTGACGCCGCCGAAGGACTTGAAGAGCATCGCCTTGCCCTCCATGACGGGCATCGCGGCGGCGGGTCCGATGTCGCCCAGTCCGAGCACCGCCGTGCCGTCCGTGACGATGGCGATGGTGTTTCGCTTGATCGTGAGTTCGTAGGCGCGTACCGGGTTTTCGTGGATGGCCATGGAAACCCGGGCGACGCCCGGCGTGTAGACGGTGGAAAGATCGGCGCGGGACTTCAGGGGAAGCTTGTTGCGGATCTCGATCTTTCCCCCGTGATGGGCCAGGAAGGTGCGGTCGGCCACCCGGATCACGTTGATTCCGACGATCTTCTTGAGGCTTTCCACGATGCGGTGTTCCATCTCGGGATTCGCCGCGGTCACGGTCACGTCCCGAACGATGCGGCCTTCCCGGATGCCGGCGATGTCGATGGCGCCGATGTCGCCGCCGGCCCGGCCGATGGCGGATGCGACCTTTCCCAGCATGCCCGGCTTGTTCGCGATTTCCAGGCGGACCAGGATTCCGTACCTGAGTCTAGCGGTGTGCGTCATTGGCGGGGCCTCCCTGTCGTTTGATCCCAAGGTATGGCTTTTCGAAAAATATTTCAATCGCATTTCGCAGGCGTCTCGCGGGCGCATTGCCCGGCCGATATCAGGATATGGATTGCAGGCCCGTCCGGAAGCTGATATAAATCGTTCAGGAGGTGCATGCATGGATTCGATATGGATAGGGATTGCCGTGATCGCGGCATGGTTCTTTCTTCAGGCTTACCTGCTGCCGAAGCTGGGCGTACCCACCTGACTGAAGCCCGGCTGCCGGGCGGCGGACGAGGACAAACCCGCGACGATTCAAACCAGCGCCGGAAAGGACGAACCGGCCGGACAAAGATGATTTTTCAGGAGGATGGTTATGGACTGGGGAATGGAAAACCGGATGTCACGGCTGATCCAGCCGGACGGGCACTGCTTTTTTCTGCCCATCGATCATGGGTACTTTCAGGGACCGACATCCTGTCTGGAAAAGCCGGGGGAGACCATCGCGCCGCTGCTCCCTTACTGTGACGCGCTGTTCGTGACCCGGGGCGTCCTGCGCGCCGCCGTGCCGGCGGCCGGGAGCAAGCCCGTCATCCTCCGCGTGTCCGGCGGCTCCAGCGTCGTCGGCCGCGACCTGGCCGACGAGGGTCTGACCACGTCGATCGAGGAAATCCTTCGGCTCAACGCGACCGCCGTCGGCATGTCGGTCTTCGTGGGGAGCGACTACGAGAAGGAGTCCCTGCTCAACCTCGCCGAACTGGTCAACCAGTGCGAGGACTTCGGCATCCCCGTCATGGCCGTTACGGCGGTGGGCAAGGAGCTGGAAAAACGGGACGCGCGGTATCTTTCCCTGTGCTGCCGGATCGCGGCGGAGCTCGGCGCCCGCGTCGTCAAGACGTACTGGTGCCGGGATTTCGACAAGGTCGTCTGCGGCTGCCCGGTGCCGGTCGTCATGGCCGGGGGGCCCAGGTGCGAGACGGAGCTGGAGGTCATGGAATTCGTCTATGACGGCATGCAGAACGGCGCGATCGGGCTCAACCTCGGCCGGAACGTCTGGCAGAACCCCCATCCCGTCGCGATGATGCGGGCGCTGCGGGCCATCATCCACGAGAACCGGAACGCCCGGGAAGCCTGGGAATTGTTCAACGCGCTGAGGCAGGGCAAATAGAAACATCCATATAATTGTGCAGAAGCACTTTCCGGAAACCCGGAATCAACGCTTTCAGCGTAGTATCGGACAGATTTACCATCCACAGATTTCCCATAATTTAGTGAAGTTCGTTTCTGGTCCCTATTGCCACACTATCTCAAATGATACAAACATTAATGACTATGTAATCATTAAAGAATATCCTATAGAGAAAAAAATATCTTCCGCTATGATGATATAAATTTATCGGAAAAAGCGAAGTTAGCAGATTAATTGTTGGACGCAAAAAAACGAGAATCCGGAGAAAATAATTTTTCAGCTTGACAAGATATATACCATGATATATACCCTCTGTGGAGGTGCAGCATGCAAACAGCTAAATTATTCCAAAATGGACGTAGTCAAGCGGTTCGTCTGCCCAAAGAATACAATTTTGAAGGGACAGATGTGCTCATTCAAAAAATTGGCGATTCTGTCATTCTCTTTCCTAAAAACCGCGTGTGGGAAACATTTCTCCATGGCCTACACGGGTTTACCGATGATTTCATGGAAAACGGGAGAGAACAGCCGCAAACGCAGGAGCGAAAGGGTCTGTAATGTATTTGCTTGATACAAATATCTGTATTTTTATCAAGAACAGAAAGCCTCTTTATATCCTGGAAAAATTGCGCCGTGTACTCGAACAA